>NZ_JASGDQ010000087.1:0-5897 GCF_047607185.1 Nocardioides sp.
GCCGAGTCGGCAGAAGTGCGAGTCCCACAAGGGCCGAGTCGGCAGAAGTGCGAGTCCCACAAGGGCCGAGTCGGCAGAAGTGCTGGCGCCGGACCTGCACTTCTGCCGACTCGAGGTCTCTCAGACCTGCACTTCTGCCGACTCGAGGTCTCTCAGGCCGGCACTTCTGCCGACTCGTCAGCGGGGCAGGCCGAGCTTGGCTGCACAGCCCGGCCAGGCGCCGTAGCCACCGGAGGCGTCGCGGACCTTGGTCGCGATCCGGATCTGCTCCTCGCGGCTGGCGCTGCTGGGCAGGCCGGTGCCGCCGTACGCGTGCCAGGTGCCGAGGTTGAACTGCAGACCGCCGTAGTAGCCGTTGCCGGTGTTGATGTGCCAGTTGCCGCCGGCCTCGCACTGGGCGAGCCGGTCCCAGACCGAGCCGTCGGAGATCGCCGGGGCGGGCTTGGTGCCGACCGAGATCAGCTCGTCGACCGGCTCGTCGAGCACGCTCTGCGAGACGACCGTCCGGCTGGCCTCCTTGCCGTTGCGGTAGACGATCCGATAAATCACGTCGCGGCGACCGTCGGCACCCACGCGCTCGACGCTGCGCTGGCCGGTGTAGAGCGAGTCGTCGGACTTCTCGACGGTCTCGTAGGGGACGGTCTCGCCGGTCACCTTCTTGGTGGCGACCCGGAGCTTGGTCCAGGTGATGGTGGCGCCGTCGGTCAGCAGGGTGTCGGCCGCGGGCTTGACCTTGTCGTCGGCGTCGGGGCTCGCGCCGGCGAGCGCGAGCGCGTCAGCCACGGTTCGGGCGGTGACGGTCTGCTCGACCGGCTCGGCGCCGGCCAGCTTGAGGGTGACGTGCTTGGGCGTGGTGACCGCCAGCGCGAGCCCGTCGCGGCGGATGGTCGCGCTGCGGCTGACCGAGAGAGCGGCATTGGCGTAGCTGCGGCCGATCTGTGAGAGCGCGTCGTCGACGTCGGTCGCGGTGACCCAGTAGGTCTGCTCGGTGCCGTCGACGTCGAGGGTCAGCGGCCGGGCGAAGCGGACGCTGATCCGGGTGCCGTCCTGGATCTCGGCGTCCGGTGCGGGGGCGACGATGTCGCGCTCACCGACGGTGACGTCGGCCTCGCGGAGCACGTCGGCAACGGTGTTGCCGTGGGTCGAGAGCTGCTGGGAGGTGCCGTCGAGGGTGAGGGTCACGTCCTTGCCGAGGGCGACGTACCCGAGCGTGACACCACCGACCGCGACCGCCGCGACGGCGACCAGTCCGATGAGGAGGAGACGGCTCGAGGCGGCGAACCCGGCGGTGCGCGCGAAGGCGGTGCGAACAGACATAGCGCTCCACCCGAACACGATCCCGGGTCCGAAGGCAACTTCGCGGCGGGCAGTTCGAGACCTTTCGAGGGGCAATCAGGGACCTCTCGGCGGGCGATCCGAGACCTTTCGAGGGGCAGAGAGAGACCTCTCGGCGGGGGTTACCAGGGGCCGCCGAAAACCGCCTCGGTGTTGGCGTCGACCGCCGCGCAGAGGGTCTCGAGGTCCTCGCCGCGGACCTCGGCCATCAGCCGCAAGGTGTGCGGGATGAGGTAGGGCGAGTTCGTCTTACCGCGGTACGGCGACGGGGTCAGGAAGGGGGCGTCGGTCTCCACCAGCACCCGGTCCAGCGGGGTGATCGCCAGCGCCTCGCGCAGGTTGTCGGCGTTCTTGAAGGTGACGGTTCCGGCGAAGGAGAGGTGGGCGCCGCGGTCGAGGCACTCGCGTGCGAAGGCGGCGTCGCCGGAGAAGCAGTGCATCACCCAGCGGTCGGGAGGACCCTCGGCGTCGAGAGCGTCGATGACCGCCTGGTGGGCGTCGCGGTCGTGGATCTGCAGCGTCTTGTCATGCCGCTTGGCGATGTCGATGTGACGGCGAAAGGAGTGCTGCTGGGCGGCGATCCCCTCGGGGCCGGTCCGGAAGAAGTCGAGCCCGGTCTCCCCCACCGCACGGACCCGGTCGTGAGCCTGCGCGAGCGTCTCGATCTCGTCGATGGCCTCGTCGAGGGCGTCGCCGTGGAGGGGAGCGTCGTTGGGGTGCAGCGCCACTGCGGCGATCACCTGCTCCTGGGCCGCGGCCGCCTCGACCGCCCAGCGCGCCGAGGGCAGGTCGCAGCCGACCTGCACGATCCGGGCGATGCCCACCGCCGCGGCACGAGCCAGCGCCTCCTCCAGCGGCAGCACCTCGCCTTCGCGGGCGATGTCGAGATGACAGTGACTGTCCACCACGGGGTGCGGCAGCGGCTCCGGGGTCGGCGGGTAGGTCATGGCCTGTGCACCAGGTCGTAGACCTCGCGCTTGGGCACCCCGGCCTGCTTGGCCACCGTCACGATCGCTTCCTTCCGACTCACTCCCTCGGCCTCCAGCGAGGCCACCCTGTCACGCAGCGTCTCCGGGTCGGCCGGCGCGGAGGCCGCGACGGCACCCGACACCACGATGGTGACCTCGCCCCTGACCTCGCCGGCGGCCCAGTCCGCGAGCGAGGCGAGCGGCCCGCGCCGTACCTCCTCGTGGGTCTTGGTCAGCTCCCGGCACACCGCCGCCGCCCGCTCGTCGCCGAACGCCTCGGCCATCGCCGCTAGGGCTGCGTGGGTGCGGTGGGGCGCCTCGAAGAAGACCATGGTGCGCTCCTCGGCGGCCAGCGACGCCAGCCGCCGGGACCGCTCCCCCGCCTTGCGCGGCAGGAACCCCTCGAAGCAGAACCGGTCCACCGGCAGCCCGGAGACCGCCAGCGCGGTGAGTACGGCGGAGGGGCCGGGCACGGCGGTGACGGGTACGTCGGCCGCGACCGCCGCCGCGACCAGCCGGTAGCCGGGGTCGCTGACCGAGGGCATCCCGGCGTCGGTCACCAGCAGCACCCGCTCGCCGGCGAGCAGCGCCTCCAGGAGCGCCGGCGTACGCGCCGACTCGTTGCCCTCGAAGTAGGAGACCACCCGTCCTTGGACGGTCACGCCGAGCTCGCGGGTCAGCCGGGAGAGCCGGCGGGTGTCCTCGGCCGCCACCACGTCGGCCGTCGCCAGCTCGGTCGCCAGCCGAGGCGGCGCGTCCTCGACCCGCCCGATCGGGGTGGCGGCGAGGACGAGGGTGCCGGGCATGGCACCACCGTAGCGAGCCCAGGGAATCGCTAGTGGTCGCCTCCACGAAGTCGGCCTTCGCATCGGTGTAGGCCTCGCGGTCGTCGGCGTGGGCAGCGGCCAGCCTGGTCTTGAAGGCGCCGTAGGCGGCGGCACGATCCGGGTGGGTGCGGAGGTGGTCGCGGAACGCCAGCTCGTCCTCGAAGCGGGCCGACCACTCCGGATCGTGGGGCACGAGCCTGATCCGCTCGTCGGGCATGACTCCACCGTATCGGCCCGTAAGAGAGTGGCATCGCAAGGGCCACGACGGGCACGCACCGGCACGCGACACGCCGTCGGCGCGGCGTGTCGCCGGGACCAACGGCTACGACGTGGCCCTCCGCTCGCAGGCTAAGGTCTGGGGCGTGACGCTGCTCGACGAGTCCCGGGAGACCCTGTCGCGTACGGCGTCGGGCGCCAAGGTGCCGAGCGCGTGGGTCCGGGCGCGGGGGCTGCTCTATGGCAAGGACCCGGTGGTCGGCTGGTGCGCGGCGCTGGTCGTTGCTGGCATCGCGTTCGTGTTCCGGGTCTGGCATCTGGGTCAGCCGCGGCAGTTCGAGTTCGACGAGACCTACTACGCCAAGGACGCCTGGTCGCTGCTGCACTTCGGCTATCCGCGCGACTACGTCGACGGCGCCAACGACCAGGTCCTCGACGGCACCACCACGGGCATCTGGAAGGACAGCCCGGAGATGCTGGTCCACCCCGAGGTGGGCAAGTGGATGATCGCAATCGGGATCAAGCTGATGGGGATGGACCCGACCGGCTGGCGGATCTCCTCGGCGGTGGTCGGCGCGCTGATGGTGCTGGTGATCGTCCGGGTCGCCCGGCGGCTGACCGGGTCGACGCTGCTCGGCTGCGTCGCAGGACTGCTGCTCGCCTTCGACGGTCTGGAGTTCGTGCTCTCCCGGCTGGCGCTGCTCGACATCTTCCTGGCGTTCTTCACCCTCTGCGCCGTCGCGGCGATGATCAACGACCGGGACTGGTTCCGGTCCAGACTCGCCGACCGCCTCACCGAACAGGCAAAGGGCTGGGGGCCATGGGTGCTGTGGCGGCCCTGGCTGCTGGTCAGCGGCATCTGCTGGGGGCTGGCGATCGGGTCGAAGTGGACGGCCGCCTACCCGCTGGCCGCCTTCGGGATCATGGTCTGGCTCTGGTCGGCCGGGGCCCGCCGCTCCTTCGGCGTACGGTGGGCCACGGTCAGGAGCGCGGTGGCGGACGGCGTACCCGCCTTCCTGCATCTGGCCCCGGTCGCGCTGGCCGTCTACGTGCTGAGCTGGACCGGCTGGCTGATCCACGCGAACGTCTACGAGGAGCACCTGTCCTCGACGCAGTACACCCAGTACACCGGCCAGGGCCATTGCGGCGGCGACAAGAACGAGACCTACATCTCCGACTTCCCCGACACCAGCGCCCGCTGGCCGACCGCGACCGAGCCCGACGCGACCGGGCTGGGCGAGGTGGTCCAGTCGCTGCGATCGCTGTGGTACTACCACCAGGACGTCTACACCTTCCACACCCATTTCCTGAACTGCGCGAAGCACATCTACCAGTCCAATCCCGCCGGCTGGCTGCTGCTCAACAAGCCGGTCGGCGTCGCGGCAGACACCGGCATCGAGCCCGGCGACCGAGGCTGTCCCACCGACGCCCAGCCCGACTGCCTCAAGCAGGTGATCCTGTTGGGCAACCCGATGGTGTGGTGGGGTGGCGCATTGGCGACGCTGTTCGCGCTGCTGATGTGGGTCGGCACCCGGGACTGGCGCTTCGGCGTGCCGGTGGTCGGCGTACTCTCCACCTGGCTGCCGTGGTTCCTCTACAACGACCGGCCGATCTTCAGCTTCTACGCCATCGTGACGCTGCCGTTCCTGGTGCTCGCCGCGGCGCTCGCGATCGGCAAGATCATCGGCTCCTCCCCCGGCCCCTCGCGACGGCGCACCATCGGCGTGGTGGTCGCAGGCACGTACGTCGTGCTGGTGATCGTCAACTTCGCCTGGTTCTGGCCGATCTACACCAACCAGTTGCTCACCCACCAGGCGTGGCTGGACCGGATCTGGTTCCAACGCTGGATCTAGAAGCGCTGAGGGTCCTGGCCAGCTCCCGCCGCCAGGTCGTCAGCGACGAGGTCGCTGCCTCCCTCCGGTTCGCCACCGCGGCGGTGACCCGCAACGGCAAGCGCCAGACGGAGGCCCGAGCTCCGGAGGGGGCTCCCCGGTCGAGCCTCCTCTCCCGCGGCCGTTGTTAGACGCGCGGGCGTTGTTAGACGTCACGCACCCTGTTAGACGTGCTCTACGTCGTTAGACGCCGCCCGCGAAGGGCGTCTACACGGAGGATCGTCATGGCCGACCGCATCCCTCACCCGTACCGACCGGGGTTCAACCAGGCTCCGGCCGTCCTGGCCGGCCGAGAGGACATCCTCGACGCCGCCGCGGAAGCGCTGGAGGTGGCCGCCTTCGACAACCGTACGCCGCGCCCGCTGGCGCTGAGCCACGGATGCACCCGAATCCACGGTGGTTCCCGTCTGCGCTCCCGCCACGTCAGGAACCGCCAACAGCAAGCCCACCAACAGCGCCGGCCCTGCGCAGCATCGTACCGCTCGCCGCGACATCCGCCGCCGTCGCTCTCCCATGAGCCGAAGGTACTAGTAGCCTGTCGCGGCTAATTCGCTGCTATCGCGGCGCCCGGGCACGCACCTCGCGGCGTTGCCGACGCTCGACAGGCCACCAGCCTGCCTTCGCGCCGGCACCTTGCGAGGCACGCACCCGGACACCGC
>NZ_JASGDQ010000088.1:0-5800 GCF_047607185.1 Nocardioides sp.
AGAAGTGCCGGTCTTACAACCCTCGAGTCGGCAGAAGTGCTGCTCGCTCACCCGCACTTCTGCCGACTCGGCACTCTCCTGACCCGCACTTCTGCCGACTCGGCACTCTCCTGACCCGCACTTCTGCCGACTCGCGCTATCGCTCCAGGATCGCGACGACGCCCTGGCCACCGGCCGCGCAGATCGAGATGAGCCCCCGACCGCTGCCCTTCTCGGCCAGCAGCTTGGCCAGGTTGTTGACGATCCGGCCGCCGGTCGCGGCGAAGGGGTGACCAGCCGCCAGCGAGGAGCCGTTGACGTTGAGCCGCTCGCGCGGCACCGTGCCCAGCGGCGCGTCGAGGCCGAGCCGCTCCTTGCAGAAGACCGGGTCCTCCCAGGCCGCCAGCGTGGCGAGCACCTGCGAGGCGAACGCCTCGTGGATCTCGAAGAAGTCGAAGTCGGCAAAGGTGAGGCCGTTGCGGGCGAGCAGTCGCGGCACGGCGTACGCCGGCGCCATCAGCAGGCCCTCGCCGCCATGGACGTAGTCGACGGCAGCCACCTCGGAGTCGACGAACCACGCCAGCACCGGCAGGTCGTGCGCCGCCGCCCACTCCTCGGAGGAGAGCAGCACCGCCGAGGCGCCGTCGGTGAGCGGGGTCGAGTTGCCGGCCGTCATGGTGGCCGCCTCGCCCTTGCCGAAGACCGGCGACAGCTTGGCGAGCCTCTCCACGCTGGTGTCGGGGCGGAGGTTGTTGTCACGCTCCAGGCCGCGGAAGGGGGTGATCTGGTCGTCGAACCAGCCGCGCTCGTAGGCCGCGGCGAGCCGCTGGTGGGAGGTCGCGGCGAGCTCGTCCTGCGCCTCGCGGGTGATCCGCCACTCCAGCGCGGTCAGCGCGGCGTGCTCGCCCATGGACAGCCGGGTGCGCGGCTCCACGTTGGCCGGGATGTTCGGGATGATGTCGCCGGGACGCACCTTGAGCAGCGCCTTGATCCGGTCGCCGGTGGTCTTGCCGCGGTTGGCCTCGAGCAGGATCTTGCGCAGCCGCTCGCCCAGCGCGATCGGCGCGTCGGAGGTGGTGTCGGTGCCACCGGCGATGCCGGACTCGAGCTGGCCGAGGGCGATCTTGTTGGCGACATAGGTCGCCGCCTGCAGCCCGGTACCGCAGGCCTGCTGCAGGTCGACGGCGGCGGTCTCCGGCGCCAGCCGGGAGCCGAGCACCGACTCCCGGGTCAGGTTGAAGTCGCGGCTGTGCTTGAGCACCGCACCGGCGGCGACCTCGCCGATCCGCTCGCCCTCCAGGCCGAACCGAGCGGCCAGCCCGTCCAGCACGGCGGTGAGCATGTCCTGGTTGGAGGCGGTGGCATAGGCGCCGTTGGAGCGGGCGAACGGGATGCGGTTGCCGCCGAGGACGGCGACCCTGCGGACAGATCTGGACATGCTGCTCATCCTTGCTTCGTCGGGGTTCACAGAGAAGGGTATGAGAGGGACGCCACGAAAAGTGGACACCGAGTTACACCTCTAGTTACATCTTCGCGGGACTACCTCTTCGAGCACGAAGGAAAGACGATGAGCGACAGGTATCAGAGCTTCACCCAGAGTGCCGTGGGCCGGATGCTGGTGAAGAACCTCGGCCTCCCGAGCCCGGCCAGCCTGGAGCGGTACGCCGAGGGCGACCCGCTGGTGCGGGGAACCGTTCTCGTCGGTGGCCGGGGCCGGCTGGCCGAGTCGCTGCCCGGCATCCTGGCCTCGCTCGATATCGAGTCGGCCGACGCGACGGCCGAGGGGGCGTCGTACAAGGGGCTGGTCTTCGACGCCACCGGGCTGACCGACTCCGGCGAACTGGTCGCGCTGCAGGAGTTCTTCACCCCGGTGCTCCGCGCGCTGGACTCCTGCCCGCGGCTGATCGTCGTCGGCACCCCGCCCGAGGCCGTCACCGGCGCCGAGCGGGTCGCCCAGCGGGCCCTGGAGGGCTTCACCCGCAGCCTGGGCAAGGAGATCGGCCGGGGCGGCACCGTGCAGCTGGTCTACGTCGCCGAGGGTGCCGAGGCGGCGGCCACCTCGACGCTGGCCTTCCTGCTCTCCACCAAGTCCGCCTATGTCAACGGCCAGGTGGTCCGCATCGGCGTCCACGGCGCCACGACCGCCGAGCCGGTCGAGGACTGGGCCTGGCCGCTGGCGGGCAAGGTCGCGCTGGTCACCGGCGCCAGCCGCGGCATCGGCGAGCAGATCGCCCGCGTGCTCCACCGCGACGGCGCCACCGTCGTCGGCGTCGACGTACCGCAGGCCGCCGCCGACCTGCAGCGGGTGACCGGCGAGCTCGACGGCGACTGGCTGACCCTCGACATCACCGCCAAGGACGCGCCGCAGCGCATCGCCGCCCACCTCAAGGACAACCACGGCGGCGTCGACATCGTGGTCCACAACGCCGGCATCACCCGCGACAAGAAGCTCGCCAATATGACCGACGAGCGGTTCGCCTCGGTTATCGGGGTCAACCTGACCGCGCCGGAGCGGATCACCGCCGAGCTGCTGACGCAGCAGGTCATCAACCCCAACGGCCGGATCGTCGGCGTCGCCTCCATCGCCGGCATCGCCGGCAATGTCGGGCAGACCAACTACGCCGCGTCGAAGGCCGGCGTCATCGGCCTGGTCGACAGCCTCGCCGACCAGCTGACCGACGGCATCACCATCAACGCGGTCGCGCCCGGCTTCATCATCACCCAGATGACCGCGGCGGTGCCGTTCATGACCCGCGAGGTCGGCGCCCGCCTCAACACCATGGCGCAGGGCGGCCTGCCGATCGACGTCGCCGAGACCATCGCCTGGTACGCCAACCCCGCCTCGACCGCCGTCAACGGCAATGTGGTCCGGGTCTGCGGCCAGATGATACTGGGGGCCTGATGACCACCGGCGACGCGCGGGTGGTCAGCGGACGAGCCGGCCTCGGCACGCTGCTGCGGGCGGCGCTGCCGGCGCTGCCCGTGGTCGGCGGGCTGCCCGGCGTGCGCAAGTCGGGCGGGCCGTTCGAGGGGCTCACCGTCACCCGCGAGCCGGTCACCGTCGAGCGCTCCCACGTCGAGGAGTACGACGCCGTGTGCGGCTTCCCGGTCAAGGACGTCGCGCCGTTGACCTACCCCCATCTGCTCGCCTTCGGGCTGCACATGGCGATCCTCACCGACCCGGCCTTCCCGGCGCCGGCGATGGGCACCGTGCACCTGGAGAACTCCATCACCCAGGCGCGGCCGATCGCCATCGGTGAGACCGTCGAGGTGACGACCTGCGTCGGCCCGGCCAATCCGCACCCGCGTGGGACCGTCTTCGAGCTCGCCACCAGCATCTACGCCGCCCTTCGCGATGGGCAGAGCGAGCTGGCCTGGTCCTCGACCTCGACGTACCTGCGCCGGGGCGAGGGCGATGAGGCCGCGTCCTGGGGCCTCGAGCTGCCCGAGGCGAGCTCCGGTGGCACGGTCTGGTCGCTGCCTGCCGACCTCGGCCGGCGCTATGCCGCCGTCTCGGGGGACTACAACCCGATCCATCTCTACCCGCTCACCGCGAAGGCGCTCGGCTTCGACCGGCAGATCGCCCACGGCATGTGGACGCTCGCCCGCTGCGTCGCAGCGCTGGAGAACCGGCTGCCCGAGGCGGTCCGGGTCGAGGTCGCGTTCAAGAAGCCCGTCTTCCTTCCGGGCAGAGTGGCCTTCGGCTCCCGGCCGCTCGACGACGGCTACGCCTTCTCGCTCACCCGGCCGGGCAGCGACACGGTCCACCTGCTCGGCCGGACCGCCTCACGCTGAAGCGGGGCGCCGCGGCCGGATCAGGCCCTCCTGTGCGGTGGTGGCGACCAGCCGGCCGTCCTGGGTGAAGACCCGGCCGATCGACAGCCCTCGACCGCCCTGGGCCGAGGGCGAGACCTGGTCGTAGAGCCACCACTCATCGGCCCGGAAAGGCTGGTGGAACCAGATCGAGTGGTCGAGCGAGGCCATCTGCACGGCACCGTGTTCGAGGGTGTGCGCGGCGAGCGCCGTGCCCAGCAGCGAGACGTCGCTGGCCCAGGTGAAGGCGCCGACATGGATCCTGGGGTCGTCGGGCAGCCGGCCGTTGATGCGCAGCCAGATCCGCTGCCGGGCAGGGTGCCGCTCGTCCGGCTCGAGACCACCGCCCAGGGTGTGCCCGACGGCGCGACCCTCGATCGCGGCCCACTCCCTGGCGAGGCTAGGGCCTTCCCGGTCGGGGCGGCCGCGCAGCAGCCTCATCAGGTCCAGGCCGTGCTCGGGCGCGAGCACCTGCGGCATGAGGTCCTGGTGCTCGAAGCCCTCCTCCCGCCGGTGGAAGCTGGCGGTGAGGTAGTAGATCGGCCGGCCGTGCTGGCGCGCCGAGACCCGCCGGGTCAGGAAGGAGCGACCGTCGCGGATCCGCTCTACGTCGTAGACGATCGAGCGGGACGGGTCGCCGGCGAGCAGGAAGTAGGAGTGCATCGAGTGGACGAGGAACCCCTCGGGCACCGTACCGATCGCGGCCATCAGCGCCTGCGCCGCCACCTGCCCGCCGAAGGAGCGGCCCCGGCCGTTGTCGTTGGAGACACCTCGGAAGAGGTCGTCGTCGATCTGCTCCAGGTCGAGCACGTCGACGAGCTCCTTGACGGCCAGGTCGGTCTCCTCGCTCAACGCTGGTCCTCGCCGTCGGGGCCGTCCTCGAGACCGGCCAGGAACCGCTCGAACTCGCGGCCCAGCTCCTCGCCGGTGGGCAGCGGCTGGCCCTGGGCCAGCAGGTTGGAGCCGGACTCCTCGGAGTGGGTGAAGGCGTCGTACTGCCTCTCCAGGGCGGCGACCACCTCGGCGACCTCGGCGTTCTTCTCCAGGTAGCCGGCGATCTCGGCGTCGCGCTGGGCCGCCTCCTCGCGGAGGGTGGAGAGGTCGATGGTCAGCCTTGCCGCCAGCTCCACCTGCTCCAGCAGCGCGGCGGCGGCGTGCGGGTAGTCGAGCTGGGCGAGGTAGTGCGGGATGTGGGCGACGAACCCCTGCGCGGGATGCTCCCACTCCCCCAGCCGGATCTCGACGAGGGTCTGTGCGCTGGACGGCACCCGCAGCTCGCCGGCCCAGGGGCTCTCGCTCGTGATCAGGTCGGGGTCGTTGGCGTGCCGGGTCAGCGTGATCGGCCGGGTGTGCGGCACCGCCATCGGCACCGAGCCGAGGCTGATCACCTTGCTCACGCCGAGCCGCTCGACGACGTCGCGGACGGCCCGGGCGAACGCCTCCCAGCGGTTGTCGGGCTCGGGCCCGTGGAGCAGCAGGTACGGCGTCCCACCGGCGTCGCGCAGCAGCCGGACGACCAGCCGCGGCGCGTCGTAGTCCTCGTAGTGGTCGCGCGCGAAGGTGACCGCCGGGCGGCGGGCGCGGTAGTCGTGGAAGGCGTCGACGTCGAAGGTCGCCACCACCGGCGCCGACGGCGAGACCCGGGCCAGGTGACGCGCCGCGATGGCGGCCGCATTGCCGGCGTCGAGGAAGCCGTCGAGCACCTGCACCATCACCAACGGACCCGCATGGCCCTCCAGTGCGGGGACGCTGTCGACGATGTGCACCAGCTTCGATCGCGCCATCGCTGCTCGTCCCCTCTCGTGTCGCTCGTCGTCTCGCCGGCCGCCGCGCCGTCTCCAGTTCACCATGGCGAAGAAGCAGCGTTCGGCAGCCCTCACCCTATTCCCATTACCAGCCAGTAACATCCTCGCCGAGTCGGCAGAAGTGCAGGTCTCAGGAGGCCCGAGTCGGCACAAGTGCAGGCGGCGAACCCGCACTTCTGCCGACTCGGCGGGTTTCAGACCCG
>NZ_JASGDQ010000089.1:0-19320 GCF_047607185.1 Nocardioides sp.
GTGCGAGTCCACAGGAGTCCGAGTCGGCAGAAGTGCGGGCGCGCACCTGCACTTCTGCCGACTCGGCGGCTCTCAGACCAGCACTTCTGCCGACTCGGCTCAGAAGGAGGTGCCGGTCAGCCGCTCGAACGCCTCGACGTAGCGCTCCCGGGTCCTCTCGATGATCTCGGCCGGGAGCGGCGGCGGGTTGGCGCCGCTCCCCCGGTCCCAGCCGGACTCGGGGCTGAGCAGCCAGCGCCGGATGACGTCCTTGTCGAACGACGGCTGCGCCCGTCCGGGCGTCCACGTGGTGGCATCCCAGTAGCGGCTCGAGTCAGGGGTCAGCACCTCGTCGGCGAGCACGATCGCGCGGGTGCCGAGATCGTCGTGACGGGCGCCGAACTCGAACTTGGTGTCGGCCAGGATCAGCCCGGCGCCGCGGGCGATCTCGTCGGCACGCTCGTAGACCGCCAGGGTGAGCCGGCACAGCTCGCCGGCGTCGCCGTCGCCGATCTGCTCGGCGACATGCTGATAGCTGACGTTCTCGTCATGGTCGCCGAGCTCGGCCTTGGTCGCCGGCGTGAAGATCGGGCTGGGCAGTCGGCTGCCGTCGACGAGTCCGGCCGGCAGCGGGATCCCGCACACCTCCCCCGTGGCGTCGTACTCCCTCAGGCCGGAGCCGGTGAGATAGCCGCGCGCGACACACTCGACCGGGAACATCTGCAGCCTCTTCGCGATCACCGCGCGACCCTCGACCACGTCCGGCACGTCGGTGGAAAGCACATGCGTGGCGACGAGGTCGTCGAGCCGCTCGAACCACCACAGGCTCAGCCGGGTGAGGATCTCGCCTTTGTCCGGGATGGTGGTGTCGAAGACGTAGTCGAACGCGGAGATGCGGTCGGAGGCGACCATCAGCAGCTCGCCGGCGTACGGGCCCTCGGTGAGCTCGTAGAGGTCGCGGACCTTGCCGGAATGGAGGTGGCGCGCGCCGGGTACGTCGGGAGCCGGGGGGATGTTCAACACGATTGTCACGATAGTGCCCTCTTGATCCTCATTAAGTAGACTGACTCACGCCACATTGAACGGAGTGCCGTGACCAGATCTCCACAACCCGACTTCCTCATCGCCGGGGCTCCCAAGGCCGGTACGACGGCGCTGCACGCCGCGCTCTCCCAGCACCCCGAGATCTTCATGTGCTCCCCGAAGGAGCCGAAGTACTGGCTCTGCGACGACGCGCCGCCGCCGCACTACGGCGGGCCGGGCGACCGGCACTCGCAGCGGGAATGGCTGTGGCGGCGGTCGGACTACGAGGCACTGTGGGCGCCGGCTCGCGAGGACCAGGTGCGCGGCGAGTCGACGCCGTTCTACCTCTGGTCGCGCGGCGCGCACCGGCGCATCGCGGCGTCGCTGCCCGGGGTCAAGGTCATCGCCGTGGTGCGCGATCCGATCGATCGTGCCTACAGCAACTGGATGCACCTGTGGTGCGACGGACTGGAGCCGATCGCCGACTTCATGTCGGCCTTCCGCCTCGAGCCGTCGCGGGTCGCGGCGGGGTACGCGCCGTTCTGGCGCTACCGCTCGCTGGGCCTGTACGGCGAGCAGCTGGCGCACCTCTACTCGCTGATCCCCCGCGAGCAGGTGCTGGTGATGCGCTACCGCGAGCTGGTCGACGACCCGGCCGGCGCGGTGGACCGGGCCTGCTCGTTCCTCGGCGTCGCGACCGGTCTGGTGTCCTCGATCCCGCGCGACAACTCCAGGGCGTTCGTGGCGCCCGGCTGGCGGCCGACCGTCTTCGGGCCGGTGATCCGCGGTGGCGCCCTGCTCGGTCAGTTCGCCCGGCCCCAGATGTGGCGCGCCGCCGAGCCCTACCTGCGGCCGCTGTTACGGTCCGCCGCTGACGACCAGCGGCCGCGGCTGACCCCGGAACAGCGCGACGCGCTGCTGCCCGCCTTCGCCGAGGACATCGCGCTGCTTCAGGAGCTCACCGGCGACGACTACTCGGTCTGGCTCTCTCCCGCCAGCCGGGGCTCGTTCGTCGAGCGCTCCCCGGGGTGAGCAGGCGCAAACTGACACTCAAGACCCGGTGAGCAGGCGCAAACTGACACCCCAACCCCGGTGAGCAGGCGCAAACTGACCTGGCAGGTTGCTCCTCGCGAGCACCGACGACCGCATGGTGTAATCCGGACGCGACGCGGCTCGGGAGACACTCGCCCGTGCTGGCCGCGCTGCTTGTGCTCGCCGCCTGCGACTCCTCCGCCGACGACTCCCAGCGGGACCCGTCTCCGGTCACCGTCACCGTGACCGCTTCGGCAACCGATTCCCCGGACACCACCACGAGCCCGGCGTCGCCCACGCCCACAGATCCCAGTCCGACCCCGACCTCCCCAACGACCAGCGGCGTCGACCTGCTGACGCCGCCGAACGACTACCGGGAGGCGCTCGCCCGCATCGCGGCGCGTTGGTCGCATCGAGATGTCCAGCGGGGTGGCCTCGCCGATCTGCAACTCCGACACCATTCGCCAGCCCGGCGCGCCGACCCTCTCCTACGGAGAGGTTGCCATGACCCGGGACACCTGGTGCGCCGTGGAGGAGATCGGCGTCACCTGCGTCAGCCGGAGCGACCAGGGAGGGTTCTTACTCAGCAGGGGGACCTACGCGGTCTTCTGAGCGCAGGTCAGTTTGCGTCCGGTCACCCCGTTTTGGGTGTCAGTTTGGGGCTGCTCACCGGGTTTGGGGTGTCAGTTTGGGGCTGCTCACCGGGTTTGGGGTGTCAGTTTGGGCCTGCTCAGCGGAGGAGGGTGATCAGGTCGTGGGCGCCGTCGGGGCGGGCGGCCTCGACGTAGAACCTGGTGTGGCCGTCGGGCAGGGGCACCGCGCTGGCGTAGCGGAAGGCACCGTCGGAGTGGGGCGAGGCGATCGGCGGGACCGTCTCGTCGGCCACCAGCCGGGCACCATCCCAGCGGGCGACGCCCGTGGTCTCGAACCAGTTGGAGGCGGCATCGGCACGACCGTCGTAGAGGAACAGCCCGTCACCCAACGGCGTGGCGACGCGGGCACCACGCGCGTCCCACTCCCCCGGTCGGCCCGAGAGGGCCACCCCACGGTCGACCCACGCCAGCCCGTCGGCGCTGGTCAGCCGACGGGTCGTCATCCGGTCCTCGTGGCCGGGATCGGTGAGCGGGTGGCAGCACAGCCACATCTCCCAGCCGCTCTCGCCGACAGTGATCACCGGGTCCTTGACCGCGGTGCGCTCGTCGCCGGCCAGCACGGTCCGTCGTACCCCTTGCGAGAGCTGGTCCGGCGTGGCAGCGGTGAGGCTGTCCACCCACCAGTGCTTGGAGTTCCACGTCGCGCAGGAAAGGTAGAGCCGCCAGCCCCCTTCGGGCAGCGCGACGAGCACCGGGCGTTCCAGCGACTCGCAGTCGAACTGCTCGCGGCTCACCTCGGCCACGGTCTCGAAGGCGATCCCGTCGGCGGAGCGAGCCACCGAGACCGTGACGCCACGGCCATCCACGAGCGGCCGACGGTTGCGCCAGGTCAGCCAGAAGATCCCGTCGACCAGCGTGGCCGACGCCGCGCCGGCCCAGTTGCCGGGGCCGTCTCCGGGAGCGGGTACGACGACCTCGGCACCGTCGTAGGAGGGCAGCAGGGGAAGGGCACTGACGGTCATGACGTCGAATGATAGTCGACCGTTCCGGTTCACTTTGGCATTTGAGACCTGGATGACAAGGTGACCCCATGGCCGAGTCAGCCGAAGAGATCTACGCCCGAGTCGTCGCCCAGGTCGGCGAGGGCGGCCGACTGCCGGCCACCTCGGTGACCGAGTGGGAGACCTTCCCCTGGGAGGCGCTCGACGGCGCGATCGTGCCGAAGGTGCTGGCGGCGCTGGCGCCGGAGCCGCCACGGAAGGGCGAGGACCCCGCTGACTGCTTCCTGTGCGCGCCCGAGGTCGCGGGCGTGATCTGGGAGAACGAGCGCTGGCGGGTCAAGCCGCATCCCGAGCCGAGCGGGCTGCCGATCGTGCTCTTCCTGGAGCCGAAGGAGCACCTGGACCTTCCCGACCTGGGGGAGGACATGGCCGCCGAGCTCGGCGTGCTCAGCGTCCGACTCGGCCGGATCGTCGAGAGCCTGCCCGAGATCGCGCGCTGCCACGTGTGGCGTGTCGGCGACGGCGCGGCCCATCTGCACGTGTGGTTCCTCGGTCGCCCTGAGGGATTGCTGGCGCTACGGGGGTCGTACGCCGTCGACTGGGACGACATCCTCCCGCCCGGCCCTGCCGAGGTCCGCGCCGCCGACCACGCCGAGATCGCCCGCAGGCTGGCGACCCACGGCGGTCACGCCCTGGTCTGACGCCAGCGCGGGCGCCGCCCCTGCAGGAACCACTCCATCTGCCGGGTGATCCAGGGCAGGCCGAGGTAGGTCATGAACGGCAGCGTCACCACCATGACGCCGAGAACGCGCAGCGGCAGCGGCCAGTCCTTCACCAGCGGCCCGAGCAGCCAGTTGGCGATCACGCTGACCGGGAAGAAGACCAGGAAGATGGTGATCGTCTGCCGCCAGCGAGCGGCCCAGCCACCAGCCGCGCTGAGGGCTGGTGTCCCAGCCGTCGGAGCTGGCCGACGGGCGATCGTTACCGTGATCGGCTCGGTCATGGCCCCCGTCTAAGGTGACTGATGTGTCAGTCGTGAAAATAAACGCCATCACCGTCCCCGAGGGCTCTGGCGAGGAGCTCGAACGGCGCTTTGCCGCCCGCGCCGGGACGGTGGAGGGCCAGCAGGGCTTCCTCGGCTTCCAGCTGCTCCGCCCGGTCGCCGGCGAGAGCCGCTACTTCGTGGTCACTCATTGGGAGACCGAGGAGGCCTTCGCCGCCTGGCGCGATGGCGACGCCCGGGCCGCCCACGCGACGCCGCCGGGCGAGGCGCCGCGCAAGCCGGTGGCGTCGGGAGCGGAGCTGCTGGAGTTCGAGGTCGTCCTCGACGTCACGCCCTAGGGTGAAGCCAACAGGGCCGGTACGACGCGCTTGCTGGTCAGCTCGGCAACGGCCGGGTCGCTCGCCAGCTCCTCGAGCGAGGCCCAGCGCAGCTCCTCGATCTCGGCGGCAGCCGCCGGCGTGATCGCGACGGTCGAGGTGAACACCGTCGAGCGGACCACATGGTCGGGCTCGTTGGCGGCCGGCGCCTCGAAGGCGCCGAGCAAGGTCAGCTCCTCGGGCGCGACGGTGACGCCGAGCTCCTCGGCCACCTCGCGCGCGGCAGCCTGAGCCGGCGTCTCACCGGGCTCGAGCTTGCCGCCCGGCAGCAGGAACCGGTCGGTGCCGCGCTTGCGAACGCTCAGCACCCGGCCCTCGGGGTCGCGGAACACCACCGCCGCGACGGTGACGACGTTCAGAGGATGTCCCCGGGCGAGTAGGCGGCGGCCTCGGGATGGGCGGCGGCCACCTCGCCGATCCGTCGTACGACGGCCTGGACCTGGGCCACCGCGGCGCCGGTGAAGGCGATCGGCTCGGCGACCAGGCCCTCCAGCTGGGCGGCGGTGAGACCGAGCCGCGGGTCGGCGGCGAGCTTGGCGAACAGGTCGGGGGTCTCCCCCGCGCGCATGGCGAGGGCGGTCGCCACCGCGTTCTCCTTGATCGCCTCGTGGGCCGCCTCGCGCCCCACGCCGTTGCGGACCGCCGCCATCAGCACCTTGGTGGTGGCCAGGAACGGCAGGTAGCGGTCGAGCTCGCGCTGGATCACCGCCGGGAAGGCCCCGAACTCGTCGAGGATGGTCAGGAACGTCTCGAACAGCCCGTCGGTGGCGAAGAACGCGTCCGGCAGCGCCACCCGCCGTACGACGGAGTCCGAGACGTCGCCCTCGTTCCACTGGTCCCCGGCGAGCTCGGAGACCATCGACAGGTGGCCGCGCAGCACCACCGAGAGGCCGTTGACCCGCTCGGCGGAGCGGGAGTTCATCTTGTGCGGCATCGCCGAGGAGCCGACCTGGCCCTCCTTGAACCCCTCGGTGACCAGCTCGTTGCCGGCCATCAGCCGGATCGTGGTGGCCAGGTTGGCGGGGCCGGCCACCAGCTGGACCAGCGCCGAGACGACGTCGAAGTCGAGCGAGCGCGGATAGACCTGGCCGACGCTGGTCAGCACCCGCTCGAAGCCGAGGTGCGCCGCGACCCGCTCCTCCAGCTGCGCGAGCTTCGCGGCGTCGCCGTCGAGCAGGTCCAGCATGTCCTGGGCGGTGCCCATCGGGCCCTTGATGCCGCGCAGCGGGTAGCGCCCGATCAGGCCCTCGACGCGGTCCAGCGCCACCAGCATCTCGTCGGCCACGGTCGCGAACCGCTTGCCGAGCGTGGTCGCCTGGGCGGCGACATTGTGCGACCTTCCCGCCATCACCGTCGTCTCGTGCTCGGCGGCGAGCCGGCCCAGCCGCGCCAGCGCGGCGACGGCGCGGTCGCGCACCAGCCGGAGCGAGGAGAGGATCTGCAACTGCTCGACGTTCTCGGTGAGGTCGCGGGAGGTCATCCCCTTGTGGATGTGCTCGTGACCGGCGAGCGCGCAGAACTCCTCGATCCGGGCCTTCACGTCGTGCCGGGTCACCCGCTCCCGGGCCGCGATGGCGGCCAGGTCGACCTTGTCGACGACGTCCTCATAGGCCTCGACCACCCCGTCGGGGACCTCGATGCCGAGGTCGCGCTGGGCCTTGAGCACGGCGATCCAGAGCCGGCGCTCCAGCACGATCTTGTGCTCGGGCGACCAGATCTCGGCGAGTTCGCGGGAGGCGTAGCGGGCGGCGAGCACGTTGGGGACGACCACGTGCCTCATCCTCCCATGCTCACCGCCGCCGGCTCCTCGCCCGGTTGCTCCGCAGATCGACCACCACCGGCAGGTCGTCGTCATCGGGCGGGGCCGAAATGCTTGGACGGTTGGCGTGCTCGGGGTGCGTGGCTCGCAAGCCGACGGAGCGAGGGCATCCCGGGCGGCTGTCGAGCGAAGCCGGCGCGGCGAGGGGCGCGGCCCGGGTGCGCGAACCGTTCAATGATTTCGGACGCGCGACACTAGCCCGTGAGCGAGGCGCCCTCGACCACGCCCAGCGGCTCGGCGGCGATGTCCGAGCGGCGTTGCATCCCGTCGAAGCTGATCAGGTCGGCCGCGGCGTACGCCCTTGCGCGGGCGTCGGCGACATCGGCCCCGAGGGCGCGTACGGCGAGCACCCGGCCACCAGCGGTCACCAGCCGGCCGGCCGCCATCGCCGTACCGGCGTGGATGACGTCGACGTTCTCGACCGCGGCGGCGTCCTCGACACCGGTGATGACGTCGCCCTTCGAAGAGGACTCGGGATAGCCGGCGCTGGCCAGCACGACGGTGACCGAGGCACCGTCGCGGAAGGTCGGCTCCGTCGCCAGCTTGCCGGTGGCGGCGGCATGGAGCAGCGCGCCCAGCGGAGAGTCCAGCAGCGCGAGCACCGGCTGAATGTCGGGGTCGCCGAAGCGGACGTTGAACTCGATCACCTTCGGCCCTGCCGAGGTGAGCGCGAGGCCGACGTAGAGACAGCCGACGAAGGGCGCACCCCGCCGCGCCATCTCGGCCAGCGTCGGCGACACGACCTGCTCGATCACCACCTCCGCGAGGTCGGGGCGGGCCCAGGTGAGCGGACTGTAGGAGCCCATCCCGCCGGTGTTCGGACCGAGACCACCGTCGAGGATCCGCTTGAAGTCCTGCGCCGGCTGCAACGCGTAGGCGCCGTGCCCGTCGCAGATCGCGAAGAGCGAGACCTCCGGACCGTCCAGGAACTCCTCGATCACGACTCGTCCGCACGTCTCGGCGTGGGCGAGCGCCTCGGCCAGGTCGCGGGTGACGATGACGCCCTTGCCGGCGGCGAGGGCGTCGTCCTTCACGACGTACGGCGGACCGAACTCGGCCAGCGCGGCCGCCGCCTGCTCGGGCGTCTCCGCGGTGATCGCGCGGGCGGTCGGCACGCTGGCGGCGGCCATCACCTCCTTGGCGAACGCCTTGGAGCCCTCCAGCCGGGCGGCCTCCAGGCTCGGGCCGAAGACCGGCACCCCGGCCGCGCGTACCGCGTCGGCCACCCCCGCCACCAGCGGCGCCTCCGGGCCGACCACCACCAGGTCGACGCCGATGTCGGCCGCCAGCGCGGCGACGGCCGCCGGATCGAGCGGGTCCACCGCGTGGAGCGTGGCGACCGCCCCGATGCCCGGGTTGCCCGGGGCCGCATGGACCTCACTCACCCCGGGGTCGCGGGAGAGTGCCAGGGCGAGCGCGTGCTCGCGGCCGCCGTTGCCGATCACCAGGACCTTCACGGCCGCCGAGCCTACGCCGCGCCTCCAGCCACTGAAGGCTTGGCGGTGAATTCACCTCAACCACCGCCACACGTTCACTGACTACGCAGCGGGATCCGGGGTGACGAGGTCCTCACCGGGCGCCGGGTCAGACCAGCGGGTGCCGCACCACGGTCTCGTGCCGGCCGGGGCCGACGCCGATCACCGAGATCGTGGCGCCGGAGAGCTGCTCGCAGCGCTCGACATAGGCCTGCGCGTTGGCGGGCAACTCCTCGAAGCTGCGCGCCTGGGAGATGTCCTCCCACCAGCCGGGGAGGTACTCGTAGACCGGCACCGCATGGTGGAAGTCGGACTGGTTGACCGGCATCTCGTCATGGCGCACCCCGTCGACCTCGTAGGCGACGCAGACCGGCACCTGCTCCAGCCCGGTGAGCACGTCGAGCTTGGTGAGCACGAAGTCGGTGACGCCGTTGACCCGCGCGGCATAGCGCGCGATCACCGAGTCGAACCAGCCGCAGCGCCGCGGCCGGCCGGTGGTGGTGCCGTACTCCCAGCCCTGCTTGCGCAGGAACTCGCCATTGTCGTCGTGCAGCTCGGTCGGGAACGGCCCCTCGCCGACCCGGGTGGTGTAGGCCTTCACGATGCCGATGACCTGGGTCAGCCGGGTGGGCGGGATGCCGGATCCGGTGCAGGCGCCGCCGGCGGTCGCGCTGCTGGACGTGACGAAGGGATAGGTGCCATGGTCGACGTCGAGCAGCGTCGCCTGACCCGCCTCCAGCAGCACGGTCTCGCCGCGGTCGAGCGCCTGGTTGAGGAGCAGGCCGGTGTCGCAGACGTAGGGAGCCAGCCGGTCGGCGTACTGCGTCAGGTCCTCGACGACGGCGTCGACGGTGAAGCCGCGGCGGTTGTAGATCTTGGTCAGGATCTGGTTCTTCAGCTCCAGCGCGCCCTCGACCTTGCCGCGCAGGATCTTCTCGTCGAAGAGGTCCTGGATGCGGATGCCGATGCGGTTCATCTTGTCGGCGTACGTCGGGCCGATGCCGCGTCCGGTGGTGCCGATGCGGCGCGAGCCGAGGAACCGCTCGGTGACCTTGTCGAGCTGGCGGTTGTAGTCGGCGATGACGTGGGCGCTGGCGCTCAGCTTCAGCGCGGAGGTGTCCACGCCGCGCGCGTTGAGGCCGTCGATCTCTTCGAACAGCACCGCCAGGTCGACGACGACGCCGTTGCCGATGACCGGGGTGCAGCCGGGAGTGAGGATGCCGGAGGGCAGCAGGTGGAGGGCGTACTTCTCCTCGCCGATCACCACCGTGTGACCGGCATTGTTGCCGCCGTTGAACTTGACGACGTAGTCGACCGACGAGCCGAGCAGGTCTGTCGCCTTGCCCTTGCCCTCATCGCCCCACTGGGCACCGATGATCGCTATCGCTGGCACTGGCCGAACCTTACCGGTTCGGGTGCTCAGAGCCAGCCTCGGCGGGTCGCCTCCACGCCGGCCTGGAACCGGCTCGACGCGCCGAGCTCGGTCATCAGGTCGGCCACCCGCCGCCGTACGGTGCGCAGTGAGACGCCCAATCGGCGCGCGATCTGCTCGTCCTGCGCGCCGCCGGCGAGCTGCTCGAGCAGGACGCGGCGCAACTCTCCAGGGTCGGCAGCGGGAGCGCCGAGTCGCTGCCGGGCGTCGGCGGCGGCCTCGGCGTCGGCGGCGGCCTCGGCCGTCGCGGTGAGCGCCCCGCGCCCGAACCCCAGCGCTGTCGGCAAGGTGTCAGTGGGTTGGCCGGCCATGACCTGGCACTTTAGTGCCATCTTCCCGCGAGTCGGCAGAAGTGCGGGTCTCACAACCGCCGAGTCGGCCGAAGTGCAGGCGCCTGACCAGCACTTCTGCCGACTCGGCACCTCCCACACCAGCACTTCTGCCGACTCGGCTAGCGTTTGGCATATGCCTGAGCCGACCGACTGGGTGACCCGCGCCGCCGACGACGCCGTCCGGCACTGGGAGCGGGTCGGCGCGAAGGACAGGCCGGTCACCGTCGCCTCCGGCGCCAGCCCGAGCGGCCCGATCCACCTCGGCAACCTGCGCGAGTTCCTGACTCCTCACTTCGTCGCCGAGGAGCTGCGTCGGCGCGGCGTCGCGGTCCGCCATCTGCACTCCTGGGACGACTACGACCGCTACCGCAAGGTCCCGGCCGGCGCTCCCCCGGAATGGAAGGAGCACATCGGCAGGCCGCTGACCGCCGTTCCCGACCCGTGGGAGTGCCACCCGAGCTGGTCCGATCACTTCAAGGCCCCGCTGCGCGCCGCCCTCCAAGAGATGGGCGTGGTCATGGAGGAGATCAGTCAGACCGAGCACTACCGGTCGGGCGTCTACCGGGACCAGATCCTCCACGCCGTCCGCAACCGGGCTCGCATCGAGGAGGTGCTGGCGCGCTACCGCACCAAGGTCATCGAGCCCGAGTCCGAGCAGGAGGCGGAGGCGCTGGCCGACTCCGTGACCGCCGACGAAGACACCAGCCGATTCCCCTTCAAGCCCTACTGCCGCGAGTGCGGCCGCGACACCACCACCATCACGTCGTACGACGACGAGACCACCGACCTCGCCTACACCTGCGACAGCGACGGCTTCAGTGGCGTCACCAACCTGGCCACCCAGTCCGAGGGCAAGCTGGTCTGGAAGGTCGACTGGCCGATGCGCTGGGCCTACGAGGGCGTCAACTTCGAGCCGGGTGGGCTCGACCACTCCACCCCGGGGTCGTCGTACACGGTCGGCAAGGAACTGGTCGCGGAGATCTTCGGCGGCACCGCGCCGTCGTACGTCGCCTACGCCTTCGTCGGCTTCGCCGGCATGCAGAAGATGTCCTCCTCCACCGGCGGCGTCCCCATCCCCGCGGACGCGCTGAAGATCCTCGAGGCGCCGATGGTGCGCTGGCTCTACGTCCGCCGGCAGCCCAAGCAGGCGTTCAACATCGACTTCGGGCCCGAGGTCGTCAGGCTGTACGACGAGTGGGACTCGCTCACCCGCAAGGCCGCCGATCCGGCCAAGCGGGACGCCCAGGTGCTCGCCTTCGAGCGGGCCTCGGCGACCACCGCCGCCGGCACGCTGCCCACGCCGAGGGTCCGGGTGCCGTTCCGGCTGCTCTCGTCGGTGGCCGACGTGACCGCCGGCTCGACCGAGCTGATCAGCCGAGTGGTGGCCGAGTCCGGCTACCCCCACGACTCGATCGAGGACCTGGAGCCGCGACTGCACCGGGCGACCAACTGGATGGCCGACTACGTGCCCGCCGAAGACCGCACCACGGTGCGCGCCGAGCCCTCGCCCCGGCTCGCCGACCTCTCCGAGCAGGAGCGCGGCTGGTTGGCCCAGCTGCTCGACCGACTGCCCGAGGCCCTCGAGCTGGAGCCGGTCACCTCGCTGATCTACGGCGCCCCCAAGCTGGGTCGCGGCCTTGACCTCGACGACGCGCCGACCGACGAGGTCAAGGCCGACCAGAAGGCATTCTTCAAGCTGCTCTACAACCTGCTGGTCGACGCCGACCGCGGCCCCCGGCTGCCGACGCTCTTCCTCGCGCTGGGGCCGGTCACGATCCGCCGGCTGCTCACGCCCCGCTGAGGGCCGCTCAACTCAGCAGGGCGTCGTACGCCGTCTGGCTGCTGTCCTTGAGGAAGGCGGCGCAGCGCTGCTGCTCCTCGGTCTCGCCGATGGCTCCGGCAGCGCGCGTCAGCAGCGCCAGACAGGTGAGGAAGCCGCGGTTGGGCAGGTGCTCCCACGGCACTGGGCCGTGGCCCTTCCAGCCGTTGCGGCGCAGCAGGTCGAGCGAGCGGTGGTAGCCGACTCGGGCGTAGGCGTAGACGGTCACGTCGTCCGCGCCGGCGTCGCGGGCGGTGGTGGCGAGGGCGGCCCACGCGGCAGGCGAGGCCGGATGGCGTCGTACGACGTCGGCGGGCTCGGCGCCACCGGCGAGCTCGGCCGTCGCCGGGTCTTCGGGCAGCAACGTCGGCGGCGGCCCCATGAGCAGGTCTGGTTGGGTCATGGACCCATTCTCGACCTGGGGACCGACACTGTCCGCGCTTGGGTGTTGACTTCTCGCATGACCCAGACCACCGCACCGGCTCCGGCGCTCGCCGAGCGCGACGCCTGGCGCGCGCTCGGCACCCTCGTCATCGGCTTCTTCATGATCCTGGTCGACATGACGATCGTCTCGGTCGCGACCCCGGCGATCATCGACGACCTCCGCGCCGGGGTCAACGAAGTGGTCTGGGTGACCAGCGCCTACCTCCTGGCCTACGCCGTGCCGGTGCTGATCACCGGCCGACTCGGCGACCGGTTCGGCCCGCGCAGGCTCTATCTCATCGGCCTGGTCGTCTTCACGCTCGCGTCGCTGTGGTGCGGCCTGTCGGGGTCGATCGGCATGCTGATCGTGGCCCGGTCCGTGCAGGGCGTGGGTGCCTCGATGATGACGCCGCAGACGATGGCGGTCATCACCCGCATCTTCCCGCAGGCGAGCCGAGGCAAGGCGATGGCGCTGTGGGGCGCCACCGCCGGTGTCGCCATGCTGGTCGGCCCGCTGCTCGGCGGCGTCCTGGTCGACGCGCTGGGCTGGGAGTGGATCTTCTTCGTCAACGTGCCGATCGGCGTGATCGGCTTCCTGCTCGCGCTGCGCACGGTGCCGACGCTGGAGACCCACCCGCACAAGTTCGACTGGCCGGGCGTCGCGCTCAGCGGCGTGGCGATGTTCTGCATCGTCTTCGCGATCCAGGAGGGTCACCAGCAGTCCTGGGCGGCCTGGATCTGGATCATGCTCGCATCCGGCCTGGTCGTGCTGGCGGCGTTCCTGTGGTGGCAGGCCCGCAACACCGGCGAGCCGCTGCTGCCGCTGGGTCTGTTCCGCGACCGCAACTTCTCGCTGTCCAACGTCGCGATCACCGCGATGGGCTTCTCCGTGATCGGCATGAGCCTGCCCTTCATGATCTACGCGCAGGCGGTGCGGGGCATGAGCCCCACCACGTCGGCTCTGCTGATGGTGCCGATGGCGCTGGTGTCGATGGTCCTGGCCCGCCCGGTCGGAGGCCTGACCGACCGCGTCCATCCGCGGATCCTGATGGGCTTCGGCTTCGCGACCATCGTGGTGTCGTTCGTCTGGCTCTCGATCGCGATGACGCCCGACTCCCCCACCGTCGAGCTGCTCGGCGCGATGGCGGTGATGGGTCTCGGCAGCAGCTTCATCTGGGCTCCCAACGCCGCGACCGCCACTCGCAACCTGCCGATGCAGCAGGCCGGCGCCGGCGCCGGCGTCTACAACGCGACCCGCCAGGTCGGCTCCGTGCTCGGCTCGGCCGGCATCGCCCTGCTGATGGACAGCCGGCTGGCCGCCCACGGCCTGTCCAGTGCGGGCAACCCCAACACCGGGGTCGACATCTTCCCGGCCGCCATCGCCGACGCCTTCGCCACGGCGATGGCGCAGTCGCTCTACCTGCCAACGGCCGGCCTGGTCGTCGGCTTCGTCGCCGTGCTCTTCTACGAGGCCCCCGAGCACCAGGGCTTCGGCTCCTGACCGCGCGGCGCGCCCTGGCGCGTGCTGGCCAGACCGCGCTGCGCGGCCAGGTCTACTTGATGGCCTGGCCGGCCGAGCCGAGGTGCTGGGTGGCCTCGACGACCCGGGCGGCCATCGACGCCTCGGCGACCTTGCCCCAGGTGCGCGGGTCGTAGGACTTCTTGTCGCCGACCTCGCCGTCGACCTTCAGCACCTTGTCGTAGTTGCTGAGCATGAACCCGGCGATGGGCCGGGTGAAGGCGTACTGGGTGTCGGTGTCGATATTCATCTTCACCACGCCGTAGGACACCGCGGCGGCGATCTCCTCCGCCGAGGAGCCGGAGCCGCCGTGGAAGACCAGGTCGAACGGCTTGGCGCCGGCCGGCAGGCCCAGCTTGGCAGCGACCGCCTCCTGGGCCTCGCGCAGGATCTCCGGGCGGAGCTTGACGTTGCCGGGCTTGTAGACGCCGTGGACGTTGCCGAAGGTCAGCGCGGTGAGGTAGCCGGCGGTGCCGAGCGCCTCGGCGGTGGCAATGGCGTCCTCGGGGGTGGAGTAGAGCTTCTCGTCGATCGCGCCGACGATGCCGTCCTCCTCGCCGCCGACGACGCCGACCTCGATCTCCAGCACGGTGTGGGCGGCCTTCGAGAGGGCCAGCAGCTCGGCGGCGATCTGGAGGTTCTCCTCCAGCGGCACCGCCGAGCCGTCCCACATGTGCGACTGGAACAGTGGCAGGCCGCCGCCCGCCACCCGCTCGGCGGAGAGCGCCAGCAGCGGGCGGACGAAGCCGTCGAGCTTGTCCTTGGGGCAGTGGTCGGTGTGCAACGCGATGTTGACTGGGTAGGACTTGGCCACCTCGGCGGCGTACGCCGCGAAAGCGGCCGAGCCGGCGACCATGCTCTTGATCGTGGGCCCGGAGAGGTATTCCGCGCCGCCGGTCGAGATCTGCACGATGCCGTCGGAGCCAGCCTCGGCAAAGCCCGCCAGCGCGGCGTTGAGCGTCTGCGACGAGGTCACGTTGATGGCCGGGAAGGCGAAGCCCTTCTCCTTGGCGGTCGCCAGCATCTCGGCGTACTTCTCGGGGGTGGCGATGGGCATGCTGCTCCTCCAGATCGTGTCGGCGCTGGCCACCCTAACGGCGGTGCGACGCAGGGTCACGACCCACCCGAATTGGACCGATCCAAAGCGGAATGAGCAGGCTCGCTGACAACCGATCCGCGACAGACTCCGTATCCCCGGGTGAGACTTCCGAAGGAGCCACCGTGGAGACCGACACCGACTGGACCGACCTGCTGGACCGCGCCATCCCGACCCCACCTGCCGGGGGCTGGGACGAGGCCGCCGCACTGACACGTGGCCGCATCGCGCTGCGACGCCGCCGACTCGCGACCGGGGCTGGCGGCGGCCTCGCCGCAGTAGCGCTCGCCGCCCTCAGCTGGGCGGCACTGCCGGCGACGACATCGCCCGTCGAGACCTCGTTCGCGACCGAGGTCTCGACCGAGCCGGCGGCCACGTCGAGCGCTCCGTCGCCAAGCAGCACGCCCACGACCGTCGGCATCACCTTCGACGCGACCACCGGTGAGCTCCAGCTGGCCCGGGGCTGGAAGGTCACCGGCGAGATCCCCGGGGTGCTCCCAGCGGGCCCGATGGCGGGCGAGTCGTTCGTCCCGACCGGCTCGACGGCGATCCAGGCAACCGACGGCACCTCCGTCGAATGGGCGGTCCAGTGGTGGGACGACGCGCTCCAGATGGGCCATCTCGCGACGGTCGCCAACGTCGACCCCGACGACACGACCGGCTTCACCGCCTGGCTCGACGCGCAGATCGCCAGGCTCTACCCGGGCACCGACGTGACGGCCCCACCGCTGCTCGACCCAGCGACCGCCGGCCGTGGTGCGGCCGGCACCGACGACCTCGGTCGGCTGCGGAGCCGGTCAGACGCCACCCTCACAGCGGGGCCGGGCCGGTGAAGAGGGCCGAGCGCGAGGCGGCGTACGCGCCCCACCGACGAGTTGCCCGAGCGAGACGCCGAGCAGACGACGTACGACGACCGCTCGGTCCTGGCCGCCGCGGTCCACGCCCTGCCCGCCCAGCAGCGGGCGACGGTGCTGTTGCGGCACTGGCTGGGGCTGTCGGTCGCCGAGGCCGCCACCGAGCTCGGCATCTCCGAGGGCACCGTCAAGAGCCACACCGCCCGTGGCCTGGCGGCGCTCCGGGCAGTGCTGGAGCCTACCGACGCCGGGTGACCGGTCAGCCGCGCCAGGTGCCGGTGTCGGAGAGGTCCGCGTGCTGGCGGATCCAGGAGTGCATAGCGATCGCGGCGGCGGCCGAGGCGTTGATGGAGCGAGTCGAGCCGAACTGCGCGATCGAGAAGGTGCCGTCGCAGGCCACGCGAGCGGCCTCGGACAGGCCCGGTCCTTCCTGGCCGAACAGGAAGCAGACCCGCTCCGGCAGCGTCGCGGTCTCCAGGTGATACGAGCCGGGCAGGTTGTCGATGCCCCAGAGCACGATGTCGCGCTCGCTCAGGTAGTCGGCGAGCTCCGGCACCGAGGCGTGGTGGCGCAGGTGCTGGTAGCGGTCGGTCACCATCGCGCCGCGCCGGTTCCAGCGCCGGTTGCCGACGATGTGGACCTCGGCGGCCAGGAACGCATTGGCACTGCGCACGATGGTGCCGATGTTGAAGTCGTGCTGCCAGTTCTCGATGGCGACGTGGTAGGAGTGGCGCCGGGTGTCCAGGTCGGCGACGATCGCGTCGAGCCGCCAATAGCGATAGCGGTCCACCACGTTGCGCCGGTCGCCGTGCTCGAGAAGCTCGGGATCCCAGTGACCGCCGGGCGGCCACGGTCCCTGCCATGGTCCGACGCCGACCTCCGCCGGCCCGTGCGGCATGGGGTCGTACGGCGCACGTTGCTCCCTGCTTTCCACAGCGCGACCATAGGGCAGGTACGGTGATCGTGTGCTGCCCGACCTTCTCGCACAGCTGACGGCCGTCGTGGCGCAGATCTCCGTCCACGACTTCACCCAGTGGCTCAGCCCCGACTACCTCCTGGAACGCTTCGGGACGGCGCTGTTCTGGGTCGGGATCATCGTGCTCTTCGTGGAGTGCGGGCTGTTCTTCCCGTTCCTCCCCGGCGACACGCTGCTCTTCGCCATGGGATTGTTCATCGCCGAGGGGAAGGTCGACGTCATCCCGGGCGGCCACTTCACCAACCTGCTCTTCGCCCTCGCGGTCTATGTGGTAGCAGCGTTCGCCGGCAATGTCGTGGGCTACGAGATCGGGGCCCGGATCGGCCCGCGGATCTATCACCGTGACGGCCGGATCATCAAGCGGAAGTACCTCGACCAGACCTCCGCCTTCTTCGAGAAGCACGGCCATTCCGCCCTGGTCGCGGGCCGGTTCGTGCCGTTCGTGCGCACCTACATCACCCTGGTCGCCGGCGTGACCCGGATGGATCGCCGCCGGTTCTTCGTCTGGAGCGCGCTGGGTGCGCTGATCTGGGTTCTCTCCATCACGCTGATCGGCTACGGGCTGGGCAAGACCTTCCCGTCGCTGGGCAAGTACATCGACCTGGTGACCTACGGTCTGCTCGGCGTCACCGTGCTGGTGCTGATCGTCGAGTTCATCCGCAAGCGCCACGAGCCCGACCCGGGCCTGCCGCCGGCCTACCAGGCCGAGGCGGAGGAGACCCCCGACCCGACCCCCTGATCGCTCGGCGCTGGCCCCTCATCGCTGAGTGGCGTCGAGCTGGGCCTTGGTCAGCACCGAGCGGATCTCCAGGCCGAGGTCGGCGAGCGGGTTGCCCTCCGGGGAGCGGTCGATGGCGCAGACCACGGTCTCGATGATCGCGCCGGCCCCGCGGAGCACCAGCGTCGCGTCGCGGACGGCGCCGCCGGAGGTGATGACGTCCTCGATCAGGGTCACCCTCCGGCCGTCGAAGCCGGGGCCCTCGGCGAGCTTGGCGGTGCCGTACTCCTTGGCCTTCTTCCGGACGAAGAGCACCGGGATGCCGGTCTTCGCGCTGACGACCGTCGCGATCGGCACGCCGCCGAGCTCCAGGCCGCCGAGCAGCTCGGTGCCCTCCGGGACCAGCGCGACCATCTGCTCGGCGACCCGGTCGAGCAGCGCCGGCTGGGCCTCGAAGAGGTACTTGTCGAAGTAGGTGTCGGAGACCTGGCCGGAGCGCAGCGTGAACTCCCCGTGGAGACGGCAGGCGGCGTCGACGTCGGCGGCAAGAGCGGGATCGGCGGTCACGGGGCTACGGTAGCGGGCCATGGACGAACACCGCGTCGCCTCCCGTCTGCAGGGCATCCCACCGACGATCTTCACCGAGATGTCGGCGCTGGCCGCCAGCACCGGCGCGGTCAACCTGGGTCAGGGCTTCCCCGACACCGACGGCCCGGCGGACGTCATCGAGGCGGCCCGGTCGGCGCTCGCCTCCGGCGCCAACCAATACGCGCCCGGGCCCGGTCTGCCGGCGCTGCGCGCGGCGATCGCGGCTCATCAGGACCGCTGCTACGGACTCGCCTGGGATCCCGCCGCAGAGGTCGTCGTCACCACCGGGGCGACCGAGGCGATCGCCGGGGCGCTGCTCGGGCTGGTCGAGCCCGGCGACGAGGTGGTGCTGTTGGAGCCCTACTACGACTCCTATGTCGCCATGCTGCAGATGGCGGGAGGGGTACGACGTCCGGTGACGTTGCGTGCGCCGTCGTTCCGTCTCGACGTGGCCGAGCTGCGAGCGGCCGTCACGCCGCGGACGCGGTTCCTGCTGGTCAACACCCCGCACAACCCGACCGGGACGGTGCTCACGCCCGCCGAGCTGCACGCGATCGCCGAGGTCGCGGTCGAGCACGACCTCACCGTGATCACCGACGAGGTCTACGAGCACCTCACTTTCGGCGTTCCCCATGTCCCCCTCGCGACCCTGCCCGGGATGCGGGAGCGCACCCTGACCATCTCCTCGATCGGCAAGTCCTACTCGCTCACCGGCTGGAAGGTCGGCTGGGCGGTCGGCCCGGCGCATCTGGTGGGCGCCGTGCTGGCCGCGAAACAGTGGCTGACGTTCACCTCGGGCGCGCCGCTGCAGCCCGCCGCGGCGTACGCCCTGACCCAGGCGCCGGACTGGCCTGCCGCGCTCGCGAACGAGCTGCGGGAGCGGCGCGACCAGCTCTGCGCCGGACTGGCCGACGCGGGCCTGCCGGCGAGCGTGCCCGACGGCACCTATTTCGCGCTCACCGACATCAGCCACCTCGGCTGGCCGGACGGCATGTCCTTCTGCCGCGCCCTGCCCGCGCGGGCCGGCGTGGTGGCGATTCCGGTGCAGGGGTTCTACGACACCGGTGCTGGTCAGCAGCTGGTCCGGTGGGCGTTCTGCAAGCGCCCGGAGGTGCTCGCCGAGGCGGTCTCCCGACTCCGCGCCGCCGACCTCGCCCCCTAGGCCGAGTCGGCAGAAGTGCGGGCTGTACAGGGCCCGAGTCGGCAGAAGTGCTGGTGAGCGACCTGCACTTCTGCCGACTCGGCACCTCTCAGACCTGCA
>NZ_JASGDQ010000090.1:0-17912 GCF_047607185.1 Nocardioides sp.
CCCCAGCACGTGCCTGAGCACCTTCTCCTCAGTCGCCGTGGCTCCGCCACGGCTCCCTCGTCGGCGGCACTCAGCCACGCCCTGGAACGACGCCTCACTCGACAGCCCCTACCTGCGGAATCTCTAAAGTCGAATTTGCGACTGCTCACCGGGGGTGAGGCAGGTCGCGTTGGTGACCCACCTCCGCTTCCGCTCACCTCAAACAACAACCCCCGCCGGTGATCCGGCGGGGGTTGTTGCCATCCAGGGAGGGGACGGATTTGGTTGGAGCTCTCCCACGGGAGGGAGTCAGTCGAGGTCGAGCTCCAAGGCCGCGGCGATCCGTTGCGCGGCGACAGCCGGATGGAGCTCGGGCTTGGGGACCTCGCGGGGGAAGTCCTCGAAGCGCAGGCTCGGCACCGGACGGCCGGCAGCCCGGGCGATGAGGTCGGCACGGTCGTGAGGGAACGACAGGTGAGCCTCGGCGGCGAGGCAGTCGGCCAACATCTCGGCAGGCGTTGCCGGGTCGTCGTAGACGGGGTCCACAGCGGTCATGGGACCGACGCTAGAGACTACCGATCGGTATCCCAAGGACTACCAACTAGTAGTGTTCCGGCACGTGTCTGGATCGCTCCTCATCGCCGGTTCCATCGCTACCGACCATCTGATGAGCTTCGGCGGCAGGTTCGCCGACTCGCTGGTGGTCGAGCAACTCGACAAGATCTCGCTGAGCTTCCTCGTCGACGACCTCGAGATCCGCCGCGGCGGAGTGGCGGCCAACATGTGCTTCGGCCTCGGCAGGCTCGGCCTGCAACCGATCCTGGTCGGATCGGTGGGGGAGGACTTCGCCGACTACCGCTCCTGGCTGGAGCGGCACGGCGTCGACTGCTCACACGTGCGGGTCTCCGAGACCAAGCACACCGCCCGGTTCGTCTGCACGACCGACGCCACCATGGCGCAGTTCGCGAGCTTCTACCCCGGCGCGATGAGCGAGGCCAGGCTCATCGAGCTGGCCCCGATCGTGCGCCAGGTCGGCGAGCCGGCGTACGTCCTCATCGGCGCCGACGACCCCGAGGGGATGCGCCGCCACACCCAGGAGTGCCGCCAGCGGGGCTACCCGTTCATCGCCGACCCCAGCCAGCAGCTCGCCTTCAGCGAGGGCGAGCTGATCCGCGAGCTGGTCGACGGCGCCGCGATCCTGTTCTCGAACGAGTACGAGTCGCACCTCATCGAGCAGAAGACCGGCTGGTCGGCGGCGGAGGTGCTCGACCGGGTCGGCACCCAGGTCACCACGCTCGGCAAGGACGGCGTCCGGATCACCCGCAAGGGGGAGGAGCCGATCGTCGTCCATGCCGCCAAGGACGTCGAGGCCATCGAGCCGACCGGCGTCGGCGACGCCTTCCGGTCCGGCTACCTGGCCGCCACCGCGTGGGGCCTCGGCATCGAGCGAGCCGCCCAGGTGGGCTGCACCCTCGCGGCGTACGTCGTGGAGACGGTCGGCACCCAGGAGTACTCCTTCACCCCGCACCAGTTCGTCGCCCGGATCGAGCACTCCTACGGTGCCGCCGCGGCGGCCGAGGTCGAAACGCCTCTGATCAAGCACAGCCTCACGAAGCGCTGACTACCAGGCGCCGATCCCGCCACGCAGCGAGGCCACCACCTCCGGCAGCACCGCCAGGAACCGCTCCACGTCCTCGCGGGTGGTCTCGCGGGTGAGCGAGAGCCGCAGGTTGCCGTGAGTCATGGCGTCCAGGGCGCCGAGCGCGTCCAGCACCCGCGAGGGCTCCAGCGTCGAAGCGGCACAGGCCGACCCGCTCGCCACCCCGAAGCCCTCCCGGTCCAGAGCCGTCACGATCGCCTCGCCGTCGAGATGCTCGAAGGCGAAGGTCACCAGGTGGGGCAGCCGCTCGACCGGGTCGCCGAGCACCTCCACCCCGGGTAGCGCCGCGACCCGCTCCCGGATCAGGTCGATCAGGTCACGCTGGCGGGCGGCGACCTGGCCACGCTCGGCGACCACCTCCCGCAGTGCCGCGGCCGCGGCGAGCGCCGCCGGCACGTTCTCGAACCCGGTCGCCCGCTCGTCGACCCGGTCGTCGCCGGGAAAGGGTCGGGCCCAGCGCGCGCCCTTGCGGACCAGCAGGATCCCGACACCGGCCGGCCCACCCCACTTGTGGGCGGAGCCGGCGATCGCCGCCCAGCGCTCCGGGAGCGGCAGCCGGCCCATCGAGGCGCAGGCGTCGACGAAGACCGGTGCCGCTACGTCCAGCTCGTCGACCGGCTGCACCGTGCCCACCTCGTGGTTGGCGCTCTGCACCGCCACCACGGTCGCCCCCTCCGCCCGTCGCGCCACGCGCTCGGGGTCCACGCGTCCCAGGTGATCCACTGCCACCACCGATGGCTCGCCCCACCAGTGCGCGGCGTGGAAGACCGACTGGTGCTCGACGGCGGTATGGACCACGCTCCGGCCTCGCCGCTGGTCGCCGGCGGCCAGCCCGAGCAGACCCAGCTGCACCGCCGCGGTGCCCGAGGAGGTGAAGGTCACCTCCTCGCGCCGCACGCCCAGACACTCCGCGACGACCTCACGGGCGTTGTCCAGCAGCAGCCGGGCGTCACGGCCGGGGCCGTGGAGCCGTCGCGGGTCGGCGTACCCCCGCTCCAGCGCGGCGAGAAGCACCTCCCGCGCGGCCGGATGCAGCGGCTCGGCGGAGGCCGCGTCCAGATAGACGGAAGGATTCGTCACACGCCAAGGCTAGGGGCACCCCAACGCCGAGGTGGGGGCCCAGTTCCGCTAGTCTGCGGCGTAACCAAGTCTTGCTTGAGTAGAGAGGCTCGTTCGTGGCGAAGCGAGTGCCCAGGACCTTCGGGGCGATCCTTGCCGTAGCGGCTGTCATCCTGCTGGGTGGCTGCTCTGCGGAGACCAAGGGTGAGTGGAAGCGCATCGCGATGCCGGACCCGGCCTCCGAGCAGGGTCACTACAACCTTGAACTGTGGCAGGGCGCCTGGATCGCGGCGCTGGTGACCGGTGTCATCGTATGGGGCCTGATCTTCTACGCGATCTGGCGCTTCCGCCGTCGCAGCGACGCCGACGTCCCGGTGCAGACCCGCTACAACCTGCCGCTGGAGATCTTCTACACGATCTTCCCGGTGCTGATGTGCATCGTGTTCTTCACCCACACCGTCCGGGTGCAGAACGAGATGCTCGACGAGGGCACCGTCGACAACGAGATCGAGGTCGTCGGGATGCAGTGGTCGTGGGTCTTCAACCACGGCATCGGCACCCGCGACGCCGCCGCGGACGACAATCTGACCGACGACGTCTACGCCTACGACGAGTACGTCCACGAGTCGGGCACCGCGCAGTACATCCCCACCCTCTACCTCCCGGTCGGCGAGACGACCCGGTTCAACCTCTACAGCCCCGACGTCATCCACGACTTCGGCGTGCCCGGCTTCCTGATGAAGATGGACGTGGTCCCCGGCCGGGTCAACCACTACACCATCACCCCGACCCGTGAGGGCGAGTACGCCGGCAAGTGCTACGAGCTGTGCGGCGTCTCCCACTCGCGGATGCTCTTCAAGGTGAAGGTCGTCAGCCAGGAGGAGTATCAGCAGTACGTCGAGGACCTGGCCGCCTCGCCCGAGAACGTGACCGACAAGCCGCTGCTCGGCGGCGCCGACGCCTACACCCAGGCCGGCCTTCCGGAAGAGGGAGACGCAGAGTGACCGCGACTCAGCCCCACACCACCGCGACTCCGAGCGGGCGTCGGTCTCTGGGGCAGAAGGCCTACGCGCTGCTCACCACGACCGATCACAAGCTGATCGGGAAGATGTACTTCGTGACCGCGTTCGCGTGGTTCCTCGTCGGCGGCGTGATGGCGCTGGTCATCCGTGCCGAGCTGGCGTTCCCGGGCAGTCAGATCGTCAACGACGAGCTCTACAACCAGCTGTTCACGATGCATGGCACGATCATGCTGTTGCTGTTCGCGACGCCGCTGTTCTTCGCGTTCGGCAATGCGATCATGCCGCTGCAGATCGGTGCGCCCGACGTGGCGTTCCCGCGGCTGAACATGTTCTCCTACTGGCTCTACCTCTTCGGTGGCCTGATCGCTGCCGCGGGGTTCTTGACCCCGCTGGGCGCCGCCGACTTCGGCTGGTTCGCCTACACCCCGCTCTCCGACGCGGTCCGCAGCCCGGGCGTCGGCGGCGACCTGTGGATCATGGGCCTGTGGATGGGCGGTCTGGGCACCATCCTGGGGGCCGTCAATTTCATCACCACGATCATCTGTATGCGCGCACCGGGCATGACCATGTTCCGGATGCCGATCTTCACCTGGAACACGCTGATCACCTCGCTGCTGGTGTTGATCGCGTTCCCGATCCTGGCCGGTGCGCTGCTCTCCCTGGAGGCCGACCGGCAGCTGGGGGCGCACGTGTTCGACGCCGCCCACGGCGGGTCGATCCTGTGGCAGCACCTGTTCTGGTTCTTCGGCCATCCCGAGGTCTACATCATTGCGCTGCCCTTCTTCGGGATCGTGTCCGAGATCCTCCCGGTCTTCTCCCGCAAGCCGCTCTTCGGCTACGTCGGTCTGGTGGGTGCCACGCTCGGCATCGCGATCCTGTCCGTGGCCGTGTGGGCGCACCACATGTTCGTCACCGGCGCGGTCGACCTGCCGTTCTTCTCCGGCATGACCTTCCTGATCGCGGTCCCGACCGGCGTGAAGTTCTTCAACTGGATCGGCACCATGTGGGGCGGATCCATCTCGATGGACTGCGCCATGCTGTGGACCATCGGGTTCTTGACCACCTTCCTCTTCGGCGGCCTGACCGGCATCATCCTGGCCAGCCCGCCACTGGACTTCCACGTCTCGGACTCCTACTTCGTGGTGGCCCACTTCCACTACGTCGTCTTCGGCACCGTGGTCTTCGCGATGTTCGCCGGCTTCTTCTTCTGGTGGCCGAAGATCACCGGCAAGATGCTCAACGAGCGCCTGGGCAAGATCCAGTTCTGGCTGCTGTTCATCGGCTTCCACACCACGTTCCTGGTCCAGCACTGGCTGGGCGTGGAGGGCATGCCGCGGCGCTACGCCGACTACCTGCCCTCCGACGGCTTCGAGACCCTCAACCAGGTCTCGACGGTCGGGGCGTTCCTGCTCTCGCTGTCGATGATCCCCTGGTTCCTCAACCTGTGGATCACTCGCAAGGCTCCCAAGGTCGAGGTCGACGACCCCTGGGGCTGGGGCCGCTCCCTGGAATGGGCCACCTCGTGCCCGCCGCCCCGCCACAACTTCACCACGCTCCCGCGGATCCGCTCCGAGTCTCCCGCCTTCGACCTCCATCACCCCGAGATCGCAGCGCTGGAGCTTGAGGACGACCTGGAGCAACCGACGATCGGCCGTAAGGAGGGCGACGCCTGATGAAGGCCGAGGCCTGGATCTTCATCGCCTGCACCATCTTCCTGGTGCTGGTGACCCCCACCTACTGGTTCGTCACCTCCGGTTCCGAGCACGGCGGCGACTGGACCGGCACCTCGGCGTTGACCATGTGCACGCTGCTCACCGCGATGTGCTCGGTCTACCTCGGCTTCCACGCCACCCGGATGGACCCCCGCCCCGAGGACCGCAAGGACGGCGAGATCGCCGACGGCGCCGGTGAGCTCGGCTTCTTCCCGCCGTTCTCCTGGTGGCCGCTGTGGTGCGCCGCCTGCCTCGGCATCATCGTCTTCGGCACCGCGATGGCGGCCTATTGGCTGATGATCATCGGCGGTGCGCTCGGCTTCATCGCCGTCGCGGGCTGGGTATTTGAGTACTACCGAGGCGAGTTCTCCCACTAGGACTGCCCGGCACGCACGCTGCCTGCGTTGTCGGCCCTCGGCGGCCGCTTCGCTCCCAGGCCGCCTTCGGGCCTCCGCCTTGGCATCGCACGCGCCGGACAGCCCTAGCAAGCTGACGGCGCCCGGCAGGCACGCTCGCTGCGTTGTCGCCGCTCGGCGGCCGCTTCGCTCCCAGGCCGCCTTCGGACCTCCGCCTTGGCATCGCACGCGCCGGACAGCCCTAGCAAGCTGACGGCGCCCGGCAGGCACGCTGGCGGTGGTGTCGCCGGACGATGTCAGCCCCCACGTACCCTGGAAGCGTGATGCGCCGAACTGCAGTCGCGCTCGCAGCCGGTCTGGTTCTCCTGGCCGGCTGCGATGCTGTTGACGACCTCTCCGGGTCCGCCGAGGGCCCGACCTCCGCCGCCGGGCAGCCCAGCGAGCAGACCTCGTCACAGGCCGCGCAGGACGACCCGGTCGCGCTGACGACCAACGTCGCCAAGGGCCAGAGCGACGTCCCGGTCGACACCCGAGTCACCGTCGAGGTCGCCGACGGCACCCTCGGGGACGTCACGCTGACCGACGGCACCAGCGAGATCACCGGCGAGACGGCCGACGGGGTGTGGACCGCGAGCCAACTGCTCGAGCCCGACACGTCGTACACGCTCAAGGCCCGGGCTGTCGGCAGCCAGGGTGGCCAGGCGCGGCGGACCGTGCGGTTCCACACCGTCGCGCTCTCCCTGCAACAGCAGACCTATCCCTCGATCGCCCCACTCGACGGCGAGACGGTCGGCATCGGTATGCCGGTCATCGTCGCCTTCGACGTGCCGGTGACCGACAAGGCCGAGTTCGAGCGCCACATGACCGTCACCAGCCAGCCGGCCCAGGAGGGCAGCTGGAACTGGCTCAGCGACACCGAGGCACACTGGCGGCCGGCGACCTACTGGCAGCCCGGCACCGAGGTCAGCGTCGCCGTCGACGTCAACAGCCTGCCGGCCGGCAACGGCGTCTACGGCCAGACCGATCGCCAGGTCGCCTTCCACGTCGGCGACTCCCACATCTACAAGGTCAACGCCAAGACCGACCGGATGCGGGTCTACGTCAACAAGTCGCTGGTCAAGAACTTCCCGATCACCACCGGCAAGGAGGGGTTCACGACCCGCTCCGGCATCAAGGTGATCATGGAGAAGTTCGCCAAGCGCCGGATGCGCTCGGAGACCATCGGGATCACCTCCGGGTCGGACTACTACGACCTCGACGACGTCCAGTGGGCGATGCGGCTGACCTACTCCGGCGAGTTCATCCACGCCGCCCCCTGGTCGGTCGCCTCGCAGGGCCACGCCAACGTCTCCCACGGCTGCACCGGCATGAGCACCGCCGACGCCAAGTGGCTCTACGACCTCAGCCTGCGCGGCGACGTCGTCGTGTACACCGGCACCAACCGCCCGATGGACCTCACCAACGGCTACGGCGACTGGAACGAGTCCTATGCCGACTGGCAGGCCGGCTCCGCGCTCTCCTGACCTCCAGCGAGGACGTTCTCAGTGCTGCTCGGGGCGGAGCGGCTCCTCGGAGACCGAGTGCCGACCGTCGAGCTGGTGGCCGTCGGCCGAGTGGCCCTCGACCCCGGCCAGCTGGTGAGCCTCGTGCTCGGCGTGGTGGTGCGCCTCCTCGAGCTCCTCGAGGGTGGGCTTGTCCACGTCGTCGGCGTAGTAGAGCGTGCGCAGCCGGTCACGCAGGCCGCCGAGCGGGCCCTTCGGCGCCGGCAGGCCGTTCTCGTCGACCTCCGGAGCCGCGGCGAGCTGGTCGGCGCTGCGATCGCGCACCGTGATCGTGTAGGCCTCCGCCTCGCTGATCGGCGCGTGCTTCTCGTAGTAGGAGCCCTCCGGGGTCCGCATGATCACGCCGGTCTCGTAGCCGTGCAGCAGCGTCTCGTTGTCGTGGCGCTGCAGCGCCACGCAGATCCGGCGGGTCACGAAGAACGCGACGGCCGGTGCGACGAAGATCAGCACCCGCAGCACGTGGGTGATGTCGTTGATCGAGGAGTGCAGCTTGATCGCGATCAGGTCGTTGCCGCCGGCGATCCAGGCCATCGCGTAGAAGGTCATCAGCGAGACCATCAGGGCAGTCCGGGTCGGCGCGTTGCGGGGACGCTGCAGCAGGTGGTGCTCCCGCTTGTCGCCGGTGACCCACGACTCCAGGAAGGGCAGCAGCAGCAGGACGGTGAACATGACCCCCGGCATGATGATGACCGGAACCAGCACATTCCACGACCAGGTCGAGCCCCAGAAGTGCGACTCCCAGCCGGGCATGATGCGGAGCAGGCCGTCGGGCCAGCCCATGTACCAGTCGGGCTGTGAGCCGGCCGTCACCTTGGTCGGATCGTAGGGACCGAACTTCCACACCGGGTTGATCGAGAACAGGCCGCCCATGATCGCGGTCACGCCGAAGACGACGAAGAAGAAGCCGCCGGCCTTGGCCATGTAGACGGGGAGCAGCGGGTAACCGACCACGTTCTCCTCGGTCCGACCGGGGCCGGGCCACTGGGTGTGCTTGTGGTAGACGAGCAGCAGCATGTGCGCGGCGATCAGCGCCAGCAGCAGGCCAGGGATCAACAGCACGTGGATGGTGTAGAGCCGGGGGATGATCGCGTCCCCGGGGAACTCGCCGCCGAAGAGGAAGAACGAGACGTAGGTGCCGACGATCGGGATCGACTTGATGAAGCCGTCAGCGGCCCGGACGCCGGTGCCCGAGAGCAGGTCGTCGGGCAGGGAGTAGCCGGTGAAGCCCTCCAGGGTGCCGAGCAGCAGCAGCAGGCAGCCGATCACCCAGTTGACCTCGCGCGGCTTGCGGTGGGCGCCGGTGAAGAAGACGCGCAGCAGGTGGATCATCATGGCCGCGATGAACAGCATCGCCGCCCAGTGGTGCATCTGCCGCATCAGCAGGCCGCCGCGCACGTCGAAGGAGATGTGCAGCGTGGAGGCCATCGCCTCCGACATCTCGATGCCCCGCAGATTGTCGTAGGAGCCCTGGTAGGCGACCTCGCCCATCGACGGCTTGAACCACAGCGTCAGCAGCACGCCGGAGAGCAGCAGTACGACGAAGCTCCACAGCGCGATCTCGCCGAGCATGAACGACCAGTGGTCGGGGAAGACCTTGCGCAGGTTCTTCTTGCCGAGTGCGGCCAGGCCGAGCCGCTCGTCGGCCCAGGTGCCGACGCCGGCCAGCTTGTTGGGCTTGACGGTGGCGGCCGTCGTGGCGTTGCTCTTGGCCACCTTCGAGGTGTCGATGCTCACGAGATGTCCGCCTTCTTCTCGACGTCCTCAGGAGAGTAGGTCTCACGCTCCCAGAAGCTCGGTCCAACCGGCTCCGGGAAGTCGCTGAGCGCGATCAGGTAGCCCTCGTCGTCGACGCCGAGCGGGAGCTGCGGCAGGTGACGCCCGGCGGGGCCGAAGACCACCTTGCCGGCGTCGGCGAGGTCGAAGGTCGACTGGTGGCACGGGCACAGCAGGTGGTGCGTCGTACGCTCGTTGAGCGAGATCGGGCAGCCGACATGGGTGCAGATCTTGGAGTAGGCGACGATGCCCTCGACCGACCAGTTGCGGGTCACGTCGTTGACGATGTCGTCGGTGTCCATGCGCAGCAGCACGATGGCGGCCTTCGACTTCGCGACCTGGAGCGCGACCCCCTCGAGCGCCGGCTGGCCGTTCTCCTCGGTCGGGAAGATCGCCTCGGGCTCGGCGTTGAACAGGTCGCCGATCTCGACGTCGGAGGCCTTGATCGGGGTGCCGACCACGTCGCGGACGACGCGCATGCCCTTCTTCCACACGGTGTGACGCAGCCCGGTGCCGGCCTCGGCGTTCTCGGTCTGGTTGGGCAGCGGGCCCAGGTCGCGCAGCATCACCACGGCCGGAGCGGCCAGCAGGCCGACCGCGCCCAGCAGCGAGTTGCGCACCAGCGGCCGGCGGGCGATGCCGGTCTCCTCGATGCCCTGGGCGAGAGCCGCCAGGGTGGCCGCGCGGTCCTCCTCGGAGGAGGCGGCCGGGTGGCGCTGCTCGACGATCTCCTGGTCGCCCATCAGCTTGCGGGCCCATTGGATGACGCCGACGCCGATGAGCAGCAGGGCCAGTCCCAGAGTCAGGCCGAGGAAGAGGTTGGACGCGCCGAGGCCGACGAAGGTGTCGCCGTCGACGCCGCTCTTGATGGCGAAGTAGGAGACGACGAAGAGGACGGTGCAGATTGCGGAGAGACCGAACAGCGTGGCGACCTGGCGCTCGGCGCGCCGCTCCGCCTTGGGGTCGACGTCGGTCGGCCGCCAGTGGTGATCCTCAAGACCCGGGTCCGGGAGCAGCGCGTCGGTCTCCGCGTTGATCTCGTGCTCGTTGTGCCCGCTGTCGGAGCTCACGCCTTGTTTCCCTTCGTCTTGCTGGAACGGGTGGTGTGGGCGGCGATCCAGACTGCGAACGCGACCATGACGCCGATGCCGCCGACCCAGGCCCACAGGCCCTCGCCGACCGGGCCGACCGAGCCGAGGCTGAACCCGCCGTAGCCGGGCTGCTCCTTCATCGACTCGATGTAGGCGATGACGTCGCGCTTGGCCTCCGGCGACAGGTTGCCGTTGGAGAAGGTGTCCATCGACTGCGGGCCGGTCAGCATGGCCTCGTAGATGTGCTTGGGGCTGGTGTCGAGCAGCCGGGGCGCCTTGCCGCCCCACGGCATCGCGCCACCGGCACCGGTGAAGTTGTGGCAGGCGGTGCAGTTGGTCAGGAAGATCTGGCCGCCGCGGACGATCGCCTCCTCCTTCTCCTCCGCCGTCATGCCCTCGGTGGAGTAGTCGGCCTCGGAGGGGATCGCCGGGCCGGGGGCCAGCGAGGCGACGTACGCCGCGATGGCGGCGATCTCGTCGTCGCTGTAGGCGCCTGACTTCACCGGCGCCTGGGCGCCGGGCGCGGCCAGCGGCATCCGGCCGGTGCCCATCTGGAAGTCGACGGCGGCGGCGCCCACGCCCACCAGGTTGGGGCCGATCAGCTTGTCGTCGACGTCGGTCTGGCCCTCGCCGTTGACGCCGTGACAGAACGAACAGCCGGCGATGAAGAGCTCACGGCCCTGCGCGATCAGCGCCTCGTCGCTCTGTGCGGCACCGGCCGAGGAGGTCGGCGACAGCGCGGTGTAGGCGCCGCCCGCGACCAGCAGGCCGAACAGCAGCACGACGGCTCCCGCGAGCGGGCGACGGCGGTGCCGGGAGAGGAAGCCGGCGGAGCGGTTCACACTGCGTCGAAACAGGCGGGGCAACGTAGGAGTCCTCACTTGACGATGTAGATGGACGCGAACAGGCCGATCCAGACCACGTCGACGAAGTGCCAGTAGTAGGACACCACGATCGCGCTCACCGCCTGCTCGTGGGTGAAGCGCTTGGCGACGTAGGTGCGGCCCAGCACGAAGAGGAAGGCGATCAGGCCGCCGGTCACGTGGATGCCGTGGAACCCGGTGGTGAGGTAGAACATCGTCCCGTAGGCCGAGTTCGGGATGGTCACGCCCTCCTGGATCAGGGCGGCGTACTCGGTCGCCTGACCCGCGATGAAGACCGCGCCCATGAGGTAGGTCAGGATGAACCACTCGCGCAGGCCCCAGCCGCCGACGTTGAGCAGCGAGCCGGAGCGGCCGACCTTGCCGGCCTCGGCCTTGAAGACGCCCATCTGACAGGTCACCGAGGACAGCACCAGGATGATCGTGTTGACCGTGGCGAACGGGATGTTGAGCTTCTCGGTGTTGTAGGCCCACAGCTCCGGGCTCACCGAGCGAATCGTGAAATATGCCGCGAACAGGGCCGCGAAGAACATCAGCTCGCTGGAGAGCCAGATGATCGTCCCGACGCTGACCATGCTCGGTCGGTCGTGCTGCCCGTGCAGACGGGATGCAGGAAGGGCGGAAGCTGCTGTGGCCACGGGCTCATTATGTCGGTAGTCGTTCCCGAGGGCACCTCGACCCCCTCCTCAAGGGCGTGTCCCCGTCCCGGGGGCGCTCGCGGTGCCCCTGGGACGGGTCGTTGGCCCGTGGCCGTCCTACAGTTCACTGCGTGCTCGTGTTGGACGCCACCGCCCCGCTAGACCTGCCGGAGTTCGGCCTGTCGCGGGTCTTCACCGAGTGGGGACTGGCGCCGATACCGTTCGTGGTGACCGTCTGGGCGGCCGGTCTCTACCTGTGGGGCGTCCGGGTGCTGCACCGCCGCGGCGACCGCTGGCCGGTGGGCCGGACGCTCTGCTTCGTGGTCGTCGCGATGGGCTCCTTCTACCTCGCCACCTGCTCCGGGCTGGGCGCCTACGACACCACCCTGCTCAGCGTGCACATGGTCCAGCACATGATCCTGTCGATGGTGGTGCCGCTCGCCCTCGCACTGGGCGCGCCGGTGACGCTGGCGCTGCGGACGCTGCCGGCGACCCCTCGACGCTGGCTGCTGGCCGTGCTCCACTCGCGGGTCGCCCGGGTGTTGTCGTTCCCGCCGCTGACCTTCCTGCTCTACGTCATCTCGCCCTGGGCGCTCTACTTCAGCGGCTGGTACGGCGCCTCGCTGCACCACGACTACGTCCACGAGATGATGCACCTGCACCTGGTGCTGGTCGGCGCGCTCTTCTTCTGGCCGCTGATGGGGGTCGACCCGGTCCCGGGCCGGGTGTCCTATCCCTTCCGGATCCTGCTGACGGTCCTCACGCTGCCCTTCCACGCCTTCCTGGGCATCACGATCATGGGCCAGTCGAGGCTGCTCGGCGGCTCCTGGTACCCCTCGCTGCGCGACGGCCCGATGGGTGCCTGGCTGCCCGACCCGGCCGCCGACCAGCACCTCGCCGGCGGCATCCTCTGGGGCGCCGGGGATCTGGTCGGCCTGGTCTTCTTCGGCGTGCTGTTCTCCCAGTGGGTGCGCGCCTCGATCCGTGAGGCGGCCCGCGAGGACCGTCGCCTCGACCTCCTCGAGGCCCGCGAGCGCGCCGCGGCCGGGCGTGAGGACCCGTGAGGATTAGAGATCGGTCCGCTCGAAGACGCGCCGGGGCAGCCGCCGGATGATCGCCATGATCAGCTGCCACTTGCGGGGGGTGTAGACCACCGGTTGGCTCCGGTCGACCGCTCGCACGATGTCATGGCCGACGGTCTCGGCCTTGGCCAGTCGGAGCTTGCCGCCGCGCAGGTGGTCGGTCATCGGCGTGGCGGTCGGCCCCGGCTTGACCAGGGTGACGTGGACCTCGGTGCCGGCCAGCCGGTGCTGGAGGCCGGCCACGCCGGTAGCGACCATCGCCTTGGCGGCGCCGTAGAGGTAGTTGGAGGCCCGGCCGCGGTCGCCGGCCACGGAGCCGATGACGACGAGCGAGCCGTGACCCTGCCGCTCCAGCCGGAGCGCCGCGAGCTGGGCGGCGAGCAGGTTGAGGGTGCCGTTGACGTCGAGCAGCGCCATCGCGCTCGCCGGGTCGGCATCCGCCTGCTGCTGGGAGGGCATCACACCGAAGGCGACGAGTACGACGTCCACGGCGCCCTCGGCGAACACCCAGTCGACCGCCTCCTCGACCAGGTCGCCGGTGCCGAGATCGGCCACGTGGGTGACGACGGCGGCCGCGCCCCTGACCGCGAGGTCGGCGGCCGCACGCTCCAGCTTGGCGGCGTCACGGGCGACCAGCCGGAGCGAGACGCCCCGGCCGGCCCACTCCCGCAGCGCGGCGTGGGCGATGCCGCTGGTGGCTCCGAGCACGGCGACGGTGGTCATGACAATCCCAATCTCTTCGACTGCGTGGAGGTGAAGACCCCGGTGGCGCCGTACCGCTCGCGGACGCGCTCGAACTCCTCGAGCCGGGGGTAGGAGGCGGCGAGCATGGCAGGGCTCATCCGGGAGTCCTTGGTGAGATAGAGCCGGCCGCCGGCGGCGAGGACGAGCCGGTCCAGCTCGTCGCAGAACCGCAGCGCGGCGGGCGTCGCGGCGAAGTCGAGGGCGAGCGTGTAGCCGGCCATCGGGAAGGAGAGCAGGTTGTCGTTGCTCTCGCCGAAGATCTTGAGCACCGCGATCGGGGTGGCTACCAGCGCGCTGGATCTCTGGCTGGCGGCGGCGATCCGCTCGATCACCTCACGCAGCGCGGCCGGGCCGTCGCCGAACGGGATGGCGAACTGGTACTGCAGGAATCCTCGGGAGCCGAGCAGTCGGTTCCACTCGCCGATCCTGTCGAGCGGGTAGAAGAACGGCTCGAAGCCGACGGTGTGCTGGAGCACCGGCTGCCGCACGCGGGCGTAGTAGAGCTTGTTGAAGGCGCTCACCGTGAACCGGTTGACCAGCCGGGAGGGCGTGCTGAACGGCACCGTGGCGAGGGTGGCGTCACTGGCGAGGCGGAGATCGCCGTCGGTGGCGTGCTCGCCCGTCATGACCAGGGAGCGACCCAGCGTCGCGCCGGAGGCGACCAGGTCGATCCAGCCCACGGAGTAGGTCGCGTCGCCGCGCTCCGCGAACGCCGCGAGCGCGGCAGCCAGGTCGGGGGCCTTGACGACCGTCTCCTCGACATTGCGGGAGGCGACCGGCAGCAGCCTGACCGTGGCCGCGAGGATCACCCCGGTCAGCCCCATGCCGCCGCAGGTCGCGTGGAACAGGTCCGGGTGCTGGCTCCGGCTGACGGTGAGGACTTCGCCGGACCCGACCAGCAGCCGCAGCGAGGTGACGTGGTCGGTGAAGGTGCCGTCCTGGTGGTGGTTCTTGCCGTGCACGTCGGAGGCGATCGCGCCACCGACGGTGACGAACCGGGTGCCCGGCGTGACCGGCAGGAACCAGCCGCGGGGGAGCATCACCCGGATGATCTCCGAGAGCGAGACCCCGGCCTCCACGCTCAGCTCACCGCTCACCTCGTCGAAGGCCAGGAGGCTGTCGAGCCCGGTGAGATCGAGCATCCGCTCGCCGAGCGAGCTGTCGCCGTAGCTGCGGCCCAGGCCGCGCGGGATCAGCGGCCCGGCCGCCAGCGCGGCGGCGGCGTCGGCCGCGTCGCGAGCGGTGACGACCTCGCCGTCGACGACGGGGAAGCGACCCCAGCCCCAGGTGTTCACGAACTCACCACCTTGGCGGCGACGAAGGCGAGCACGATCAGGCCGCCGGCGAGCAGGCTGGCGCGGTCGCGGATCGCGAAGACGATCGGGTCCTCGTCCATCTCGCCGCGGTGCGCCCGCAGCCAGACCCGCATCAACCAGGCGAGCAGCACCGGGACCGTCAGCCACAGCAGCTCCGGCGTCTCGTAGAGCTCGGAGGTGACCGGGTCGTTGACGTAGAGCGAGAAGATCACCACGGCGCCGACGCTGGTGGCCACGCCGTACGACGACAGCAGCTCCAGATCGGCGTCGAGGTAGCCCCGGCCGCGCATCGCGCCCGCCTGGGTGCGACGCAGCCGGGTGAGCTCGCTGACCCGCTTGACCAGCGCCAGGCTGAGGAAGAACAGCATCGAGAAGGTCAGCAGCCACAGCGACAGCGACACGGTGATCGCCGCCGCGCCCGCGACGATCCGGATGGTGTAGAGGACGCCGAGCGTCACCACGTCGAGGACGGCCTTGCGCTTGAGCCGCACGGTGTAGGCAACGGTGATGACGAGATAGGCCGCCAGCACCGCGACGAAGACCGGTGGCAGCCAGATCGCCGCCAGCGCGAAGGCGAGGACGAGCATGGCCGGCGCAGCGACCCAGCCGGTGGCCAGGCTCAGCCGTCCCGAGGCGAACGGGCGGTCGCGCTTGATCGGGTGGCGGCGGTCGCTGTCGACGTCGGCGATGTCGTTGAGGAGGTACGTCGCCGAGGCGGTCAGCGAGAACGTCATGACCGCCAGCACCGTGGCGGCCACCGCGCCGCCATCATCGAGCCGCTGCGCGGTGAAGAGCGGGAGCGCCACCAGCGCGTTCTTGACCCACTGGTGCGGCCGCAGTGCCCGGGCGAACGCCCTTGCCCGGCCGCGCGGCCGGGCCACCCGGTGGGCGGTGAGAGCGGAGTCGAAGACCACCTCGTCGGCGCGGGAGTCGCCGACGTAGTCGAACCCCCGCTCGCCGAACCGGGACACCAGCAGATCCCGCTTGCGGGGGCCCTTGAGGTTCACCTCCGAGGTGGAGCCATGGATCTCGTCGAAGATGCCCAGGTGGTCGGCCACCCGCCGCACCAGCCGCTCGTCGCTGGCGCTGGCCAGCACCAGCCGCCGGCCGGCGGCGTGCTCCTCCCGCAGCCAGCCCAGCGTGTGGTCGTCGTACGGCAGGCTGCTGACGTCGACCTCGGCCTGGCTCGTCAGCTCGGCCTTGAGCCTGCTCCGCCCCTGAACGAGCCAGCCCGGCAGCCTCGTCAGCCGCCACGGCTGCTGGGTCACGAACCGCGACGCCGTCTCCAGCAGCAGGTCCGTCCGGATCAGGGTGCCGTCGAGGTCCACGACGAGTGGCACGTCGGCGGGCGTGGTCATGATCGCCCATCGTAGCCACGCCGACTTCCACATGGGGGCCAGAAGTCCGTGTTCAGCAGAGATTCGGCGAGAGTAGAGTCACCGTCGTGACCGCAACGAAGCCCCTGAAGGTGCTCGTCTACAGCGACGACATCGACACCCGCCAGCAGGTCATCCTCGCCCTCGGGCGGCGGCCGCACCCCGATCTCCCCGAGGTGGAGTACGTCGAGGTGGCCACCGAGCCGGTGGTGATCCAGAACATGGACGCCGGCCACATCGACCTGGCGATCCTCGACGGCGAGGCGGTGCCCGCCGGCGGCCTGGGCATCGCCAAGCAGCTCAAGGACGAGATCTACCGGTGCCCGCCGATCGTGGTGCTGACCGGTCGTCCCCAGGACGCCTGGCTGGCGACCTGGTCACGCGCCGAGGCCGCGGTGTCGCACCCGATCGACCCGCTCGTCCTGGCGGAGACCGTGGTCCCGCTGCTGCGCGCTCGCGTGCCCGCGAACGCCTGACCCGTGAGCGACATCACCTGGCCCGAGGTGCTCGCGGCGCTCGTGGCGCGCACCGACCTCACCTCCGCGCAGGCCGCCTGGGCGATGGGGGAGATCCTGCGCGGTGAGGCGACCCCGGCGCAGGTCGCCGGCTTCGCCGTCGCGCTGCGCGCCAAGGGCGAGACCACCGCGGAGCTGACCGGCCTCGTCGACGCGATGTACGCCCAGGCCACGCCGATCTCCATCCCCGGCCGACTGCTCGACATCGTCGGCACCGGCGGCGACCGCTCGATGTCGGTCAACATCTCCACGATGTCGGCGATCGTGGCCGCCGGCGCGGGCGCGAAGGTGGTCAAGCACGGCAACCGCTCGGCCTCCTCCCAGTCCGGCTCCGCCGACGTGCTCGAGGCGCTCGGCATCCGCCTCGACCTGCCCGTCGACCGCGTCGAGGCGCTGGCCGAGACGGCCGGGATCACGTTCCTCTTCGCGGCCGCGTTCAACCCCGCCATGCGGCACACCGCCGTACCGCGCCGCGAACTCGGCATCGGCACCACCTTCAACCTGCTGGGGCCGCTGGCCAACCCGACCAGACCCGCCGCCAACGCCATCGGCGTCGCGGACGCGGCGATGGCGCCGGTGATGGCCGGCGTGTTCGCGGCCCGGGGTGCCGATGCCTGGGTGTTCCGCGGCGACGACGGCCTCGACGAGCTGACGATCACGACCACCTCCTCGCTGTGGGTGGTCGACGGTGCCGAGGTCGCCGAGCACACCATCGACCCACGCGACTTCGGCATCGACTACTCGCCTGCCCAGGCGCTCCGCGGCGGCGACGCCCAGCACAACGCGGACGTGGTACGCCGCTTGCTCGCCGGCGAGACCGGTGCGGTCCGGGACGCGGTGCTCCTCAACGCCGGTGCGGCGCTGGCCGTCTACGCGGAGGAGTCGGGCGAGGTGGAGCGGGCGCTCGCCGAGGGCATCGTCCGGGCCGCCGAGTCGATCGACTCGGGCGCCGCCAGCCGGGCGCTCGACCGGTGGCTGGCCGGCTCCGCCTGACAGCTGGCCGTCACGAGGCGTCGGGAAGCCGACGCAACACCTCGGCGAGGCCGTCCTTCACCAGGACCATGTCGGTCTTGAGGCCGGCCACGTCGGTCTTGAGGCCGGCCACGTCGGTCTTGAGGCCGGCCACGTCGGTCTTGAGGCCGGCCA
>NZ_JASGDQ010000091.1:0-20224 GCF_047607185.1 Nocardioides sp.
CCGCACGAACACCACAAACGCCGACCGTACCGCCAAGCGGGGTGTGTCAATCAGCTCGTCCGCAACGCCCTGACCAGCACAAACACGAAGCCGACCCCGAAATCACCGTCAAGTGGCACGAGTCAGGTCTTAAGCTCAATCTCCCGGCGCAGGGTGCGCTCGTCCCGACGCGCCTCGTTACGCCCTGCGAGCAGGTAGCCGCCCAGCGAGGCCAAGAGCGTTGACCCGGCAACGATCCCTTGGGTCACCAGCGAGGAGTCCATGCGACCGACTCACGCGCCTTCGAGGATGTCGAGGGCAGGCAGGCCGTCCACGATCATGTTGGTCTCCACGCTGACCGTGACGACACGGGCGAGCAGATCGAGGATGTAGCGCGGGTCTCCGACCTCCCGGCTCCAGTCGTTCGGGTCGTTGACGATCCCAGACGCCTTGTCGGTCTTGACGTAGTAGCGGTCGATAATCCACTCGATGGCGGAGCGCGTTCCCAGCATGTAGCGGTAGGCGTCCTCAGGGATGCCAGAGAGCGTGACGCGGGGGTTGTAGTGGATCACCGTGCGGTCGTAGCGCTCTCCTGCGGCCTTCTGAGCGGCGTTCGCCTTCCCGAAGGACATCCGCTTGTCCGTGACCGCGAAGAAGGCGTACGGGTCGCCCTGAGGCTCCACAGCCAGCCCTTCCAGCGGGTAGGGCTCGACGGTCTCGTAGTTCAGGTGCAGCTCCGACAACCTGCGCCCGGCGTCGGCGTAGCCACGGAAGTCCTTGACCAGCGGGATGCGAGGCAGCATCTTCTTCAGGTCGGTCGCGTAGGTCTCCCGGTACTCCGGGGAGTGCAGGAGTCCGTAGACGTAGAAGAACACGTCGTCCTTGGTGACGGTCTCTGACGGGTACGCCGCCGAGAAGCGCTTGAGTGCCTCGTCGGTGATGTTGTCGATGCGTCGGTAGCCGTCCACCACCTCACCGTCGCCACCGAGGTCGAGCATTCCAGCGTCCGCGAACTGCTCATAGTGCCAGCGCGTGAAGACCTGCCCCGTGTCGAGCAGATGCATGTCGGGCAAGGCGTCGATCATGAGGACAGAAGCAGGTGCGTGGGACGAGACACCCGGGAGCACGAAGCCGTGATTGCGACGTCCCGCTGGGAACTCGCGGACGGCTGGACCGGTCGTTTCATTCACCTTCGGATCGAGGTAGACCCAAGAACGCTGGAAGGGTCGATATGACGCTGCTCGCAGAGCCTCGTCATCGAACACGATGAGTTCGCCGCGCCTGAGCCGGTTCCGAAGGCCCCGGCTCCACCCGACCTCTGACGGGCTGGTCGCCGTGGGTTCAAGGCTTCCTGAGGCTCGTTCAGACTCGTAGTTTTCAATCATCCGGGCGACGTTCGCCGCGACCTTCTCGGAGCTAAAGCCGTACACCCACGAGTCTCGGCTTGTCACGAGCCCGTATCCATTCGCGCCGAACACTCCGGTGTCCGCCGGGCCCGATGCGAGGGGAACGAAGGCTGGAAAGTCGTCCCGCCGTTGCGTAAGCCAGTCGCCGTGTTCGTTCGGTGTAATGACGACGAATGGAAGATCAAGAACGCTCGTGGCAGCGCCCACCTTGTCGAGCTTCTCTTCGCGGGTCAGGTAGTCGCCAATGTCGGTGTAGCTGATCTTCGCGGGACCGCTCTTGTCGGGATTCTTCAGCAAAAGCGTGATGGCGACGGTCGCTCGGCTGCCGCCTCCGAAGACCTTGCCGCCTTCCTTGCGTGACTGCTCGCCAGCGGTGCGCTGGTTGCCCCGGAGGTTGAAGACGTGAATCGAGGTGAACTCGTCCGCGAGGGTCTTCCTCATCCCGTCAGCGCTATTCGAGTCAAGGAAGCCGCCGTTGGTGACATAGGCGACCACACCTCGGTCCTTGATGCGAAGTGAGGCCCACTTGAACGCTCGAACATAGGAGTCGTACATGTTCCGGCTGAGTCCAGCGGTAGATCGCTTGACGAACGTCGCGTTGATCGCCTCGTCCAGCGCCGGGTACGCCTCGTTCTGGTTGTTGTCGTTTCCAGAGTCCTGACCGACTGAGTACGGTGGGTTGCCCAGCACGACCCGGATGTCGAGGGCCTTGAGCTTCTCCAGCCTCTCGTTGTTCTCCGGGAACACGCTTGTGTCAGTGCGGTCCTCGGGCTCCCAGCTCTGGAAGGTGTCGGTGAGGATCAGGCCGGGGAACGGCTGCTCGTGGCCGGTCAGCTCGGCGTAGGTGGTCTCGATGTTGACGCAGGCGATGTAGTAGGCCAGCAGCAGAATCTCGTTGCCGTGAATCTCCTCGGCGTACTTGCGTGCAAGGTCGTGGGGCTCGATCAGGCCGGACTGCAGGAGCCGGACGAGGAAGGTTCCAGTGCCGGTGAAGCCGTCGAGGATGTGGACGCCTTCGTCGGTCAGGCCCTGCCCGAACTCCTGCCTGAGCACGGCGTCAGCGGACCTGAGGATGAAGTCCACAATCTCGATAGGCGTGTAGACGATCCCGAGCTTGTCCACGGTCTTCTTGAACGCGACCGCGAAGAACTTGTCGTACAACTCGACCAGAATCCGCTGCTTGCCCTCGGCGTTGTCCACGCCCTCAATGCGACGGCGGACAGAGGCGTAGAACTTCTCCAGCGTCTCGTTCTCGGCGTCGAGGTTGTGCTCATCCAACGAGGTGAGCATCAGCTCCATCGTCTTGGCGACCGGGTTGTTCGCGGCGAAGTCGTAGCCGTCGAAGAGGGCCTCGAAGATCGGTCGGGTGACGAGGTGCTGGGCCAGCATGTCGATGGCTTCGTCGCGGCTGATGTTGTCGTTGAGGTTGCCGCGAAGACCAGCGAGGAAGACCTCGAACTCGCGTGCCGGGTTGGAGGTCTCGTCCGCGAGGAGGCCCTTGATCCGGGCGACGTGGGCGGCAGCGATGTCGGCTACATCGCGTGCCCACGACTCCCAGTAGCGGCGCTCTCCGACCTTCTGCACGATCCGGGCATACATCGCGTCACGGAACGCGTCCGTCGGGAAGTCGAAGGCGGCCGGGTCGGCCCACTTCTTACGATCCGGGTCGTCGCTCGGCTGATCGGAGGGCAGGCCGTCGTCGTCGCGGGGCGTGCTGATCGGGATGATGTCGAGCTTGTCGCTGGGCCGCTTCTTGTTGAGCTCAAGCTTGTTCACCAGCGCGTGGAAACGGTCGTCGTGGGACCGCAGCGCCTGCAGCACCTGCCAGACCACCTTGTATCGCTCGTTGTCCCGCAGAGCGTCCTCGGGCGCGATCCCAGAGGGCACGACCACCGGCAAGATGATGTAACCCAGTTCCTTGCCCGGGGCCTTCCGCATGACGCGGCCCACCGACTGGACCACGTCCACCTGCGAGCCACGCGGGGTCAGGAACAAGACCGCGTCCAGCGCGGGAACATCGACGCCCTCAGAGAGACACCGTGCGTTGGTCAGAATCCGGCAGACGTTGTCCGGCGTTGCTTCCTTGAGCCACGACAGGCGGGTGTTGCGGTCGTGAATGCCCATCGTTCCGTCAACATGCTTGGCCTCGACCCGGAGTTGGTTCCTACCCTCGGGCACGTCGAGCAGGGCGCGATCCACCATCGTCGGGAACGCCGCCGATGCCAGCTCGGACGCCTTGATGTTCTGAGCGAACGCGACGGCTGTCCGCATCGGTGAACCCCAACCGTCAGCGGAGCCCTCGCCCGTGCCGAAGTTCTTCGACAAGCCGTTCCAACACCCGATGAGCTTGGCTGCCTCGTCCAGCTTGATTTCGCCGGACTCGGCCATCGCGTTCTGGAAGTTCTCCGCGACGTACTGCTCATCGACCGCGAGCACCAGCACCTTGTAGTCGGTCAGCAGGTCGGCCTCGACCGCGTCGCCGAACCCGAGCCGGTGCAGCTCCGGGCCGTAGGTGTCCTCATCGCTCATGTCCGCGAGGATCGCGTCGGCATCCTTGGCCTTGGCGCGGACCTCGTCACCGAAGACCCTCGGGGTAGCGGTCATGTAGAGCCGCTTGGAGGCATGGATCAGGTTGTTGTCGTGGACCTTCACGAAGGCCGACTCGTCCTGCCCGGCCAGCGTGACGCCCGTGGTCCGATGAGCCTCGTCGCAGATGATCAGATCGAAGGGCTCCAGCCCCTGCTGCTGGGCCTCGATCACAACCGGCAGGGACTGGTAGGTCGAGAAGACGACCGTCATCCGCTCCTTGGCATACCTCCCGGTCGCCATCCTGTCCACAAGCTTCTTCGCGTCCGTGGTGGCCGGTTCGGTCAGGTCGATGGTGGAGATATCTGCAAGGTCATCCGAGGCTGCCTTGCGCCCCACCCGCACATCGGAGCAGACAGCGAAAGGCCGAATGTCTACCTCAGAGTTGGCCATCCACTCGCGCAGGCTCTGGCTCAAGAGCTGGATCGAAGGCACGAGGAACAGGACCCGCCCGCCCGCGCCAACCTGCTCCTCTGCGATCCGTAGCGAGGTGAACGTCTTCCCCGTGCCGCAGGCCATGATGAGCTTCCCACGATCATGGGTGGCGAGTCCGGCCCGGACATCGCTCAAGGCTGCCGCCTGATGAGGCCGCAGGTTCTTCTTGCCCGTGGAGACGACGACCTCGGGGGTCTCCCAGCGGTACTGAGACCAGTCGATGGCAGCCTCGTCCAGCAGCGAGATATCTACCCGTTGAACGACGCCTTGGACTTCCTTCTCGACGTTGTTGGTCCACCCCGCCGAGGTGTCGAACACGAACCGGGTCGTGAACTGGAAGTCCGGGCGCATCGTGGCCGCGAGAAAGGAGTCGATGTGAGCCTTGGAGACCTTGTTCCCAGCGTCGTAGAACTTGGCCTGAATCGCAGCGAACCCGTCGCGGTCGCTGTGCTTGGCAACGAGGTCGATCCCAACGTCGGGAACGTTGCCCCGACCGTCCCACTCCGACCACAGCCAGACGTCAGAGAACTTAGCCGACCACTCCGGGTCAGTCTTCAAGAACGCCTTGATCAGCCGCTCGAACTTGTCTCCCTTGTCGCGCTCGTCAAGGGCAGTGGAGCGCAGATCGCCCAGAAGCTCATGGATGGAGACAGTCACACGCCAATCTTGCCGGAGACGTCTCGCTCTGTGAGGCAGGACCGACGGAATGGAGCTAGTTAGCCCAACCGAAGACCGAGCGCCCGGAGCACCTGCCACGGGTCCTCGAACTGAACCTGATGGGCACGGCACACGTCCGGAATGAAGATCTTGCGCTTCGAGTTCGGGCTCGACTTCTCGTGGGTGACCAGCGGCATCGACGACGCATGACACTCGGCGATCAGCATGTAGTCGGCGGAGGCGAGGAACTCCTCCTTGGCGGCGTTGGTGTAGGGCAGTCCGTCGCTCACCGCCCACGCTGTGAGGAGCCCCGCGCTTGCCAACGTGTCCGCCGACTCAGCGATCCAGAATCCGTCTGGTCGCGCCTTCGCCCACTCCGACAGTGGATCGCTACTGCCGGTCAGCTCTGCCTTCACGCGAGGGATCGAGCCGATGTTTCCAGCGTCGCCTTGAGCTGCGAGCCACTCCCAGAAGCCGGGGGCGAGGTCGAATGCGTAGTAGAGACGGGCAGCGGTGATGAAGACGTTCGCATCGAACAGGTACATCAGGCCTCACCGAGGTGGGTGGCGTACTTGTCGAAGACAGACATATTGCTGAAGGACATCAAGGACATGGCCTCCGTGAACGGCGTCTGGCCCGCCAGCGCGTCACGGATGAGAGCCCGGGAAAGGGTCTCCCCGATCCGGTAGGGCTGGTTCAGATAGAAGTCACCGCCGCCGTCACCGCTCCCGGCGCGAAACTCGGCCAGCCGATCGACCTCGGCACGATAGGCGGCGTCGAAGTCGATGCCACGAAGAAGGCTCGTGTCCCGCAGCCGGAGCAGGATGACGACGGTGGAGCAGTGGTAGGTCTTCGCCAGACGGCCCAGCTCCCGCGTCAGGTCGGACGCGGTGGGGTCGAACCGGCTACGAAGGTCGGCCTTCGGCACGGCAACCTCAGCCGCAACCCTGTTGCACCACGCTTCGACGCCATCGCCGTCGCTGCCGAACCCCTCGGCACTCAGGCCCGTGTCGCCATGCCAGACGTGCGCAAGCTCGTGGAGCAGGGAGAAGACCTGCGTGGCCTTGCTGTCCGCCGCATTCACGAAGACGTAGGGAGCCAACCGGTCGTGCAGAGTGAAACCCTGAACCTCTTCCGGGTCGAGACCCCGGTGGGTGTCATTGCCGACCATAGAAGACACGCTGACCAGTCCGCCCAGCTCCTCGAACTTCCGGACGAGGTGCTTTCGGGCGTCGTCGGCAGAGCGCATGCCAGTGCGAGGCACCTCGAAGTCAAGCGCCTTCCGGATTTCAGCAGCGACTTCGTCAACGGATCGGTCACGTCCGCTCCCAACGAACCGAAGCTCGTCCGCACCCACCTGCTGCAGGTGCTCCCGGAACCAGTCCTGACGCCGCTGTGCGAGGTGGATGATGTCGAGCAGGTTCTGACTCGGCTCTGTGAGCGCGCCGCGACCTCGTCGGAAGTCTGGGATAGGCAGCTCACTCCGAGGTGGCTGCGGCAGCAAGAGCATCCCGAACGGCACATGAGAGAAGCGGGCGAGGTCTTGCGCCTGTTTGAGGGTCGGGCGCTCGTCACCCGCGAGCCAGTCATCCCATTTGGCGAACTTGCGCCGCATGGCATCGTCGTCGTGACCGCCACGGGATCGAGCCCACGCAAGCAAGGGTGGCGCGATTGGAACGCGGACAGTAGCCATGTGCCGACCCCTTTCTCCTCGTGACTTGGTCAAAGTCTGCCAGCGAAGGCCGGTCTCGGCTGAAGGACCCGGACCTTCGAGCCATCCAGCCTAGGTTCCACCTCCGACACTCGACGGCTGATCGAGGCCAGACCACACCCGTCGGACCCTTGAGCTACGCTCCAACACGTACCAACCGGTACGAGATGAGCAGCGTTTCCGCAGGTCAAGCCACGGGTCTTACTCCCACTCGATGGTGCCGGGGGGCTTGGAGGTGATGTCGACGGTGACGCGGTTGACCTCGGGGACCTCGTTGGTGATGCGGGTGGAGATCCGCTCCAGGACGTCGTAGGGCAGCCGGGCCCAGTCGGCGGTCATGGCGTCCTCGGAGGTGACCGGGCGGAGCACGACCGGGTGGCCGTAGGTGCGGCCGTCGCCCTGGACGCCGACGGAGCGTACGTCGGCCAGCAGCACCACCGGGAACTGCCAGATGTCGCGGTCCAGGCCGGCGGCGGTGAGCTCGGCGCGGGCGATCGCGTCGGCCTCGCGGAGGATGTCGAGCCGCTCGCGGGTGACCTCGCCGATGATGCGGATGCCCAGGCCGGGGCCGGGGAAGGGGTGCCGCCAGATGATCTCCGGCGGCAGGCCGAGCTGCTCGCCGACCAGTCGGACCTCGTCCTTGAAGAGGGTGCGCAGCGGCTCGACGAGCTCGAACTCCAGGTCCTCGGGGAGGCCGCCGACGTTGTGGTGGGACTTGATGTTGGAGGTGCCCGCTCCCCCGCCGGACTCGACCACGTCGGGGTAGAGGGTGCCCTGGACCAGGAAGCTCACCTTGGTGCCCGCAGGCGCGCTCTTGACGATGTCGGCCTCGGCCGCCTCGAAGGTGCGGATGAACTCGCGGCCGATGATCTTGCGCTTGGTCTCCGGGTCGCTCACCCCGGCGAGCGCCTCGAGGAACTGCTTCTCGGCGTCCACGACCACCAGCCGGGTGCCGGTGGCGGCCACGAAGGCGCGCTCGATCTGCTCGGTCTCGCCCTTGCGCATCAGGCCGTGGTCGACGTACACGCAGGTGAGCCGGTCGCCGATCGCCTGCTGCACGATCGCTGCCGCGACTGCGGAGTCGACGCCGCCGGAGAGCCCGCAGATGGCACGGCCGTCCTCGCCGATCTGCGCGCGGATCCGCTCGATCTGCTCCTCGGCGATATTGCCGATGGTCCAGGTCTGCCGGCACCCGGCGATGTCCCAGAGGAAGTGCTCCAGCACCCGCTGGCCGTGCTCGGAGTGGAGCACCTCGGGGTGCCATTGCACGCCGGCGAGACCGGCCTCGACGTTCTCGAAGGCGGCTACCGGGGTGGCCGCGGTCGACGCCAGCACCGCGAAGCCCTCCGGGGCGGCGGTGACCGAGTCGCCGTGCGACATCCAGACGTTGTGCTCCGGCGGAATCCCGCCGAGCAGTACGCCGCCATGGCCGATCGAGACGGGCGTGCGGCCGTACTCCCGCGAACCCGTCGCCGACACCGTGCCGCCCAGGCCCCGGGCCATCAGCTGGAAGCCGTAGCACATGCCGAAGACCGGGGTGCCCGAGGTGAAGACCGCGCCGTCGATCGCCGGCGCACCCGGCTCGTAGACGCTCGACGGGCCGCCGGACAGGACGATCGCCTTCGGTCCCTTGGCGAGCATCTCGGCCACCGGCATGGTGTGCGGCACGATCTCGGAGTAGACCCGCGCCTCCCGCACCCGGCGGGCGATCAGCTGGGCGTACTGCGCCCCGAAGTCGACAACGAGGACAAGGTCGTGCTCAGGGCTGTCCGTCATGGCTGGATCCTATCCGGCCACCCTCCTGCGCCTCGATATACTGAGATCGATTTCTGGATATCAAGAGGAGGCCAGGCATGCCGAAGACACTGATCGACGTGGACGAGCACCTGATGGCCGAAGCGATGGCGGCGACCGGTCAGACGACCAAGCGGGCAACGGTGACCGAGGCATTGGAGCAGGTGGTCCGCAAGGCCCACGCGCTCGAATACCTCGAGCGGCTCCAAGCCGGCATCGCCAGCGACCTCGATGACCCGGATGTCGTTGAGCAAGCACAGCGATGAGGCAGCTCTACCTGCTCGACAACTCCGTGATCCAACGCGTCCATCGCGTCTCGGCCGTCGCTGAGGCGATGGCCGGCCTGCTCGCCACCGGCGAGCTGGCCGGCTGCCTCCCACTGCTGCTCGAGGAGTGCTACTCCGCGCGGAGCCCACGTGACTACCGCACCATCCTCACCGACGCCCAGCGCAGCAAGGTCTTCCTGCCGCCCGACGAGGAGGTGGCCCGTATCGCGGTCGACCTCCAAGGCCTGCTCTTCGCTGCTGGCGTCGGGCGAGCCGTCGGCGTGAGCGATCTCCAGATCGCAGCGACAGCACTACGGCACTCCGACGCCAGCCAGACCGTCACCATCGTTCACTACGACTCCGACTTCGACCACCTGACACGAGTCAGCCCCGAGTTGCACGCACGCTGGATCGTCCCGCCCGGCTCGGTCACCTAAGAACGTCTTTGAGAAAGTCCTCCACGCTGCCACCTCCCGTCAGCCGCGCGACCAACCCTTGTGTCCAAGTTCCGGGGATAGGGCGCAGCGGAGAGGAGAAATGCACCAGGGCCCGGCCGGGGAGGGAGGGTGGCCGGGCCCTGATGGTCCAGCCCAGGGACTGGACCCGTGAACCGGAAAATCCAAGGGAGGGAGCATGTCCCGGTTCTGCACCCCTCAACGAGATCGGCACCCGGTGGTTATGCCCTGCTAGGAAGAGATCTCGGATTTCTTGGTGATCCGGACGATCGGCAGCCGGAGCGCCGCCGGAGCGTGCTCCGGGACCGCCGGCCGCGCCGGTCTGACCGGCTCCAGCCGCTGGTAGGACGAGCCGAGCGCCGGTCGCGGATCGGTCTCGCCCTTGTTGGGCCAGAAGGACATGGCCCGCTCCGCCTGCGCGGTGATGGTCAGCGACGGGTTGACGCCCAGGTTGGCCGAGACCGCGGAGCCGTCGATGACGTGCAGCCCGGGGTGGCCGTAGAGCCGCTGGTAGGGGTCGATCACGCCCGTCTCGGGCGAGTCGCCGATCGCGCAGCCGCCGATGAAGTGGGCGGTCAGCGGCCGGTTGAACGGCTCGCCGATGGTGCCGCCGGGGGTGCCGCCGCCCATCACCTCGGCCATCTTGCGGGTGGCCTCGTTGGCGACCGGGATCCAGGTCGGGTTGGGCTCGCCGTGGCCCTGCTTGGAGGAGAGCGTCCAGCCGAGCGGCGTCTTCTTCGGGAAGGTGGTGATCGAGTTGTCCTTGGCCTGCATCACCAGGGCGATGACGGTGCGCTCCGACCAGTGCCGCAGGTCGTAGAGGTCGGCGACCTGGCGCTTGTGGTGCCACAGCTCGCGCAGCCAGGTGCGCCACCGCTGAGGATCCACGTCACCGTCGGTGAGGACGGTCTGCAGCAACGCCATCGCGTTCGACCCTCGGCCGTAGCGGACCGGCTCGATGTGGGTGTCGGGCTCGGGGTGCCACGAGGAGGTGATGGCGACGCCCCGGGTGTAGTCGACGGTGCTGTCCTTGGGCGCGATGGCACCGAGGATCGACTCGGAGTTGGTCCGGGTGAGCTCGCCGAGCCGGTCGGAGACCTGCGGCAGGTCGCCGGTGCGCTTCAGGGTGTGGAGCAGCCGCTGGGTGCCGATGGCGGCCGCGGCGAAGACGACCTGGTCGGCGGTGAAGACCTTGGTCGCCTTCCGGCGGGAGAGCTTCGCCTTGGTCCACCGGGTGTGCACCTCGTAGCCGCCCAGCCGGCGCGGCACCACCCGGGTGACCGTGGTCAGTGGGTGGATGACGGCGCCGTTCTTCTCGGCGAGGTGGAGGTAGTTCTTGACCAGGGTGTTCTTGGCGTTGTGGCGGCAGCCGGTCATGCACTCGCCGCAGTTGAGACAGGTGTTGCGGGTGGGGCCCTCGCCGCCGAAGAACGGGTCCGCGACCGGCGTACCCGCCTCGGTCCCCGGGTCGCCGAAGAAGACTCCGACGGGTGCCTGGTGATAGGTGTCGCCGACGCCCATCTCCTCGGCGACCTTCTTCATCACGTCGTCGGCGGGGGTCATCTCCGGGGTGACGACGACACCGAGCATCCGCTTGGCCTGGTCGTAGTAGGGCGCCAGCTCCTGCTTCCAGTCGGTGATGTGCGACCAGGACGGGTCCTCGTAGAACGGGTCCAGCGGCTCGTAGAGCGTGTTGGCGTAGACCAGCGAGCCGCCGCCGACGCCCGCCCCGGCGAGGATCAGACAGTCCTTGACCATGTCGATGCGCTGGATGCCGTAGCAGCCGAGCGCGGGGTTGAAGAGGAACTTCCGCAGGTCCCACGAGGTGTCGGCGAAGTCGCCGTCATCGAGCCGGGCGCCGGCCTCGAGCACGCCGACCCGGTAGCCCTTCTCGGTCAGCCGCAGCGCGGTGACCGATCCCCCGAAGCCCGAGCCGATGACCAGGACGTCGTAGTGGGTGCGCTGCGAATTCATGCGCGGCCGAGTCTCTTCAGCACCCGCAGTCCGGTGGTGAGCACCTTGGCGTAGGTCTCGTCGGACATGCCCAGCACCGGTGCGATGGGCAGCACCCGCTGGGTGGCGACCGACTGGGTCTCGGTGTAGCGCAGGATGCCCTCGCGGCCCTGCCGGCGGCCCATGCCGGACTCGCGCATGCCGCCCATCGGCGCGTCCACCGAGGCGAACGACGCCGCGAACGCCTCGTTGACGTTGACGGTGCCGCACTTGATCTGCCGGGCGACGGCGCGGGCCCGGGCGTGGTCGCGGCTCCAGACCGAGGCGTTGAGGCCGTAGTCGCCGTCGTTGGCACGGGCGATCGCGTCGGCCTCTTCGTGGAAGCGGTAGAGGCTCACCACCGGCCCGAAGGTCTCGTTGCCGAAGCAGGTCATCTCGGGGGTGACGCCCTCGAGGATCGTCGGCTCGAAGAAGTACGGCGCCAGGTCGGGGCGGGCCCGGCCGCCGGTGAGCACCCGCGCGCCCTTCGCGACGGCGTCGGCGACGTGCGCCTCGGCAGTCCTGACCTGGTCCTCGCTGATCAGCGTGCCCATGTCGATCTCCCAGGAGAGGCCGGCGCCGAGCGAGAGCGCCTGGACCCGCTGGGTGAGGCGCTCGACGAACCTGTCGTAGATCGCATCGGCGACGTACATCCGCTCGATCGAGACACACAGCTGACCGGAGTTGGAGTAGACCCCACGGACGGCGCCCTCGGCGGCCCGCTCGATGTCGGCGTCGGCGAGGACGAGCATGGGGTTCTTGCCACCGAGCTCGAGCGAGCAGCCGACGAGTCGCTCGGCGCAGCCGGCCGCGACCCGCTTGCCGGTGGCGGTGGAGCCGGTGAAGCAGATGTAGTCGGCCTTCTGGATCAGGCTGGTGCCGACGACCGAGCCGGGGCCGGCGACGACCTGCCACAGGTCCTTCGGGAAGCCGGCCTCGTCGAGCAGCCTGGCCCCGTAGAGCGCCGTCAGCATGGTCTGCGCGTCGGGCTTGGCGACCACCGCATTGCCGGCCGCGATGGCGGCCAGGCCGTCGCACAGCGCCATGGTGAAGGGGTAGTTCCAGGGCGAGATGATGCCGACCACGCCCTTGGGGACATGGTTGACGTCGACCCGGGTGAGCGCGGGCAGCACCCCGAGCTTGCGCTCGGAGGCGAGGTGGGCGTCGAGGGTCTGGCCGTAGTAGCGGGCGGTGAGCGCGATGTGGATCGGCTCGTCGAAGGCGTGCTTGCGGGCCTTGCCCGACTCCAGCACGATCAGGTCGAGGATCTCCTCCTGCCGGTCCAGCACGAGGTCGTGGAGCCTGAGCAGCAGCGCCTTGCGGCGGTCGTACGGCGTCCTGGCCCACTTCTCCTGGGCCCGGCGGGCGCGGGCGAACGCCTCGACGACGTCCTCCTCGCTGGACTGCGGGATGTGCGCGAGCGGGGCACCGTCGACCGGGCTGCGCACCTCCTTGGTCTCCCCCGACGTGGCCGTCAGTCGAGAGGTCAGCGTGGCGACGTACTCCGGCTCAAGCGAGTACGACGCCGCCGGGTCGTGCTCGGGGTCGCGGGGGCCCTCGACGACCGGGTTGTGCTCGGGATTGGAAGCGCTCATGTACCGAGAGTATGTGACGGCGGTCGCACAGGCTACCGATGAGTCACATTTCGTGACGCAGTCCTGCCGCCGGGAGCCCGATCGCCCACGAAGACGCTTGTTGGCACCTCCGGACGCCCACAGCAATTTGTCAACCTGGTGACAAATTCGGACGGAAGCAAGCTTCGCCAGATTCGCCAAGGGGCCCCACCTCATGGCGCACGGCCGGTTGGATAGCCACGCTGTGAGGCAGGGCGGGCATGTACAACAAGAACGACGTTCAAATCCGGACAGGTCCGTCCAACACCACGGCGGCCGTCGGGTGGGGGCAGAAGAGCCACGACGTTTGTCTGTTGTTCTATGTGACCGGGCAGACGATCGCCGGCAACTCGACCTGGTGGTACACCAGGAACTACAACCTCGGTGTGTACGGCTACAGCCCCGCCGCCCGGATCACTCCCATCACCATCGTCAGCAGTTGCTAGAGGCAGAGGAAGAGCAATGAATATGTCACACAACGACTTCGCTCGCCGTGCGAGCGTCGTCGCGGCTGCTGCGGTCGCCTTGTTGGTCGCGGCTGGCGCCGGGTGGACGATCGTGGGCGGTGCCCAGGCGGCCGACGCCCCTGCCGACACTTCGGCGACGTCGGCGAGTGACTCGTCGACCAGCTCCGGTCCCGCGAGCTGCGCCGGGGAGACGGTCCCTCACCTCGACATCGAGGCGTTTCCGGACGCCGACACCGTGGGCGCCAAGTCGGTCACCGCCGCGGTAGCGGCGGTGACGACGAGGTCCGTGGCCGAGACCGCGACGATGACGCCGTTCGGTTCGGCTGACGACGCCCCGGTATGGGTCACCACGGTCGACGCCAGCTACATCGTCACGCCGACACCGGATGGCGGCTGGTTCGCCGCCCCGGCGAGGTTGCTGGGCTGCGACTCTCTCGATGAGCTTGGGTCGAAGGTCCCAGTCTCCCGCTGAGCGACGACTGTCTCAGCCGAGGTCTGGAGTGTGAGGCGTACTGGGTGCGCCTCACACTCCAGGCCTCGGCCGGTCCCAAGCTGACCGGCTGGCGACTCTAGACGATGTCGGGGACTTTGACCCTGGCCTCGTCGGCCTCCTGGTCGGTGGCCATCGACTGGCTCTGGCGCTCGGCCTCGACCCGGCGCAGGTAGTGGTCGACCTCCTCCTTCACCGTGGCCTCGTCCCAGTCGAGTTCGGCGGCCATCAGCCTGGCCACGCTGGGCGCGGCGGAGACGCCGCGGTCGAAGGTCTCGATCGAGATGCGGGTACGCCGGGCGAGCACGTCGTCGAGATGGCGAGCGCCCTCGTGGGTGACGGCGTAGACGACCTCGGCTGCGAGATAGTCCTCGGCCCCCTCCAGCGGCAGCGCGAGGACCCGCCTGGCCGCGACCAGGTCGAGGATGTCGTCGACCAGGCCGCCGTACCGGCCCAGCAGGTGGTCGATGCGGGCGACGTGCAGACCGGAGCGGCGGGCGAGCAGCACCCGCTGGTTGGCCCGGGTCTCGAAGCCGTCGGCGCCGAGCAGCCGCACCTTGTCGGTGATCGACTCGCGCACCTGTGCGGTGACGATGGTCCGCAGCGAGTGAGCGGCGGCGTCGACGGCGTCCTTGGCCATCACCCGGTACGTCGTCAGCTTGCCGCCCGCGATCATCACCAGTCCCGGCACCGGGGTGACCACGGTGTGCTCCCGGCTGATCTTGCTGGTGGGCTCGGACTCGCCGGCGAGCAGCGGTCGCAGCCCGGCGTACACGCCCTCCACGTCCTCGTGGTCGAGCGGCTCGCGGAGGATCGCGTTGACGTGGGCGAGGATGTAGTCGATGTCGGCGCGGCTCGCGGCGGGGTGCGCCTTGTCGAGGTCCCAGGCGGTATCGGTGGTGCCGATGATCCAGTGCCGGCCCCACGGGATGACGAAGAGCACCGACTTCTCGGTGCGCACGATGAAGCCGGACTCGCTGCGGATCCGGTCGCGGGGCACCACCAGGTGCACACCCTTGGACGCCTGCACGTGCAGCGCGCCACGGCCGCCGACCATCTCCTGGATCTCGTCGGTCCACACCCCGGCCGCGTTCACCACGACCCGGGCGCGCACCTCGAACTCGCGGTCGTGCTCCAGGTCGCGGGCGGTCACGCCGACGACCCGCTCCCCCTCGCGCAGGAAGCCGGTCACCCGGACCCGGGTGGCGAGGTGGGCGCCGTGGCGGGCGGCGGTGCGGGCGATGGTCAGCACCAGCCGGGCGTCGTCGACCTGGCAGTCGTAGTACTTGATCGCGCCGGTGATCTCCTCGGCCTTGAAGTCGGGTGCGATCCGGCGTACTCCCTTGCGGGTCAGGTGGCGGTGCCGAGGCAGCCCCATGTCGCCGGCACCGGACTTCAGGGCCCCGAGCGCGGCGAGCCCGTCGTAGAGGGTCAGCCCGGCGCCGACGTAGGGCCGCTCCCAGCCCTTATGAGTGAGCGGGTAGAGGAATGGCACCGGCCGGACCAGGTGCGGCGCCAGCCGGGTGAGCAGCAGGCCGCGCTCCTGCAGCGCCTCGCGGACCAGCGCGAAGTCCATCATCTCCAGATAGCGCAGCCCGCCGTGGACGAGCTTGGAGGAGCGCGAGGAGGTGCCGGAGGCGAGATCACGCTGCTCCAGCAGGCCGGTGGACAGGCCACGGGTGACGGCGTCCAGTGCCACCCCGGCGCCGACCACGCCGCCGCCGACGACGAGCACGTCGAGCTCGCCCTCGCCGGCGATGCCGGTCATCGCGGACAGCGCGGCGTCACGAGCAGCGGGCGACAACGCTCCGGTGGCACTCACGCCCTCGCCCCTCGCTGTGCTCGGGGCGGGCGTGGTGCCCTCGGTTCGCTCACAAGCTCGCTCACGCTCTCAGTCTGTCAGGACTGGTGTGACGACCGCATGAACTCAGCGCTCATGCCCAGCCGACCCGCCGTCAGGGTCGACAGCAACGTGGCCCGTCTCCCCCTGACCCGTCAGCTGACCCGCCACGGCTCAGCCGACGACGACCTCGACGCGCTGGAACTCCTTGAGCTCGGTGTAGCCGGTGGTGGCCATCGAGCGGCGCAGCGCGCCGATCAGGTTCATGGTGCCGTCGGCGACGTGGCTGGGGCCAAACAGGATCTCCTCGAGCGTACCGACCGGCTCGAACTCGACCCGCTCCCCCCGGGGCAGCGCGGCGTGGTGGGCCTCGGAGCCCCAGTGGAAGCCCTTGCCCGGGGCCTCCACCGCGCGCGCGAACGGGCTGCCGACCATGATGGCGTCGGCGCCGCAGGCGATCGCCTTGGAGATGTCGCCGGACTTGCCGATGGAGCCGTCGGCGATGACGTGGACGTAGCGGCCGCCGGACTCGTCGAGGTAGTCGCGGCGGGCGCTGGCCACGTCGGCGACCGCGCTCGCCATCGGCACCGCGATGCCGAGCACGGTGCGGGTGGTGTGGGCGGCACCGCCGCCGAAGCCGACCAGTACGCCGGCGGCGCCGGTGCGCATCAGGTGGAGCGCCGCCTGGTAGGTCGCACAGCCGCCGACGATGACCGGCACGTCGAGCTCGTAGATGAACTGCTTGAGGTTGAGCGGCTCGGCCTGGCTGCTCACGTGCTCGGCGCTCACCGTCGTGCCACGGATGACGAACAGGTCGACGCCGGCGTCGGTGACGGTCTTGGCGAACTCCTTGGTGCGCTGCGGGCTGAGCGCGCCGGCGACAGTGACGCCGGCGGCGCGGATCTCGCGGAGCCGCTCGGCGATCAGCTCCGCCTTGATCGGCTCGGCGTAGATCTCCTGCAGTCGCCGCGTCGCGTCTGCCCCGCGCAGGCGGGCGACCTCCTCCAGCAGCGGCTCGGGGTCGTCGTACCTGGTCCAGATGCCCTCCAGGTTGAGGACGCCGAGGCCACCGAACTTGCCCAGCGCGATGGCGGTGGCCGGCGACATGACCGAGTCCATCGGCGCGGCCAGCACCGGAAGCTCGAAGCGGTAGGCGTCGATCTGCCAGTCGACGCTGATCTCCTCGGGGTCGCGGGTGCGGCGCGAGGGCACGATCGCCACGTCGTCGAAGGCGTAGGCGCGTCGCGCCCGCTTGGCCCGGCCGATCTCGATCTCAGTCACCGGGGAAGTCTATCGGCGCACCGTGCTACGGGTTGTGAAGGATCCGTGGCCCTCGGGGTCACTCTCTGGTCACGACTCCGGTCGGCCCCGGGCGATCAACCGATCCAGCACTCGCCGGTCGCGCTTGGTGGGCCGGCCGGCGCCGCGCTCGCGCTGGAACACCGGGGCGGGCCGCTCCTCCCGGGGCGGCAGCGCGGGAGTGCGGTCCTCGTAGGCCGCCTGGGCCAGCGGCGCGCTCACCCGCTTGGCGAGCAGCTCCTTGACGACCACGATGTGCTCCCGATCGGTGAACACCCGCACCTCGTCACCGACCTTGACCGGCTGCGCGGGCTTGGCGCGCTCGCCGTTGACGCGGATGTGGCCCGCCTTCGCACCGGCGGTGGCCTGGGAGCGCGACTTGTAGAGCCGCACCGCCCAGCACCAGGCGTCGACGCGCGCCGTCATGACCTGAGCCTCGAGGCGCGTGCCATGGCATGTGCGTGCATCGGGCCTCAGCCGTGGTAGTTGGGGGCTTCGACGGTGACTTGCACGTCGTGCGGGTGGCTCTCCTTGAGCGAGGCCGAGGTGATCCGCATGAACTTCCCCTTCTCCTGCAGCTCGGAGATGGTGCGGGCGCCGACGTAGAACATGGTCTGGTGGAGGCCGCCGACGAGCTGGTGGACGACGGTGCCGAGCGATCCCTTGTAAGGCACCTGACCCTCGACGCCCTCAGGCACGATCATGTCGTCGTCGGTGACCTCGGCCTGGAAGTAGCGGTCCTTGGAGTAGGACTTCTTGCCGCGGCTCGACATCGCGCCCATGGAGCCCATGCCGCGGTAGGCCTTGAACTGCTTGCCGTTGATGAGCACGGTCTCGCCGGGGGTTTCGGCGGTGCCGGCCAGCATGGAGCCGAGCATGACGGTGTCGGCGCCGGCGACGATGGCCTTGCCGATCTCGCCGGAGTAGCGCAGGCCGCCGTCGGCGATGACCGGGACGCCAGCGGGCCGACACGCGAGGCTGGCCTCGTAGACGGCGGAGATCTGCGGCACGCCGACGCCGGTCACGACCCGGGTGGTGCAGATCGAGCCGGGTCCGACGCCGACCTTGACCGCATCGGCGCCCGCGTCGACGAAGCTCTGCGCCCCCTCGCGGGTGGCGACGTTGCCACCGATGACCTGGACGCCCTTGGTCGCGGGGTCGGTCTTGAGCCGTCGCACCATGTCGATGAGCATCCGCACGTTGCCGTGGGCGGTGTCGGCGACGAGCACGTCGACGCCGGCCTCGATGAGGGTGGTGGCGCGCTGCCAGGCGTCACCGAAGTAGCCGATCGCGGCGCCGACCATGAGCCGGCCGTCGGCGTCCTTGGAGGCGAGCGGGAACTGCTCGGACTTCACGAAGTCCTTGACGGTGATGAGGCCGGCGAGCCTGCCGTCGCCGTCGACCAGCGGCAGCCGCTCCAGCTTGTGCTGGCGCAGCAGCATGGTGGCCTCGTCGCGGTCGATGCCGGCCTGGCCGGTGATCAGCGGCATGTGGGTCATCACCTCGTCGACCTTGGTGGTGGCCCACTCGGCGACCGGGGTGAAGCGCAGGTCGCGGTTGGTGATGATGCCGAGCAGCCGGTTGTCGACGTCGACGACCGGGAAGCCGGAGATGCGGTATTCGCCGGCGAGCTTGTCGAGTTGCTCCAGCGTCGCGTCGGGACCAATGGTGACCGGGTTGGAGATGATCCCCGTCTGGGTCCGCTTGACCAGGTCGACCTGGTAGGCCTGGTCCTCGATCGAGAGGTTGCGGTGGAGCACGCCGATGCCGCCCTGACGGGCCATCGCGATCGCCATCCGGGCCTCGGTGACGGTGTCCATCGCCGCCGAGACCAGCGGCACCCTCAGGTCGATCTCGCGGGTGAGACGGCTGGTGGTGTCGATCTCGGTGGGCGCCAGGTCGGAGTAGCCCGGCATCAGGAGCACGTCGTCGTAGGTCAGACCGAGGGTGGCGAACTTCTCGGGAATCTCCATGGTCGGATTCTACGGGCGTGCCACAGACGCCGACGACTCACCGGCCTCAGGGGGCCAGCGGCTTCAGGTCGCGCACCGGCACCCGCACGGTGAGCTGGTCGGCGGCCATCCGGATGCGGCCGCGCAGGCCGGCGGCCAGCACCATCGGCAGCACCGCCTGGTTGTCGGGGCGGGTGGTCAGCAGGATCTCGTCGGCGCCGAGGGCATGGGCGATCCGGGCGGCGTCCATCAGCAGCCGAGTGCCGATGCCGCGCCGCTGCCAGGCCGGGTCGACGTTGAGGTCGACGTCCCGGACGGTGTCGCCGTCCTCGTTGACCGAGGCGTCGAGGACCGTGGCGACACCGACCACGGCATCGTCGATATAGGCCGAGACGGCATCGGTGTCGACGACGTACGTCGGGGTGGCGCCGCTGCCGAGCCGCCGTGCGCTGGCGTTGGAGACGACCGCGGCGGACCGCTGGCTGCGATCGAGTACGTCGTTGACGAGCCCGGCCATCGCAGCCCCCCGAGCGTGCTCGGTCGCGGTGAAGGCAGTGGTGCGGTGGACCTGGACCTGGACGTCGCCGACCGTCATCTCCATCACGTCGTGGATCTCGCCGTCGACCGGCTCCGCCTCGGCATCGAAGAGCCCGGCGACAACCTCCGGAAAGGACATCGGCCGGGCCAGGATGGCGCGAGCCGCCTCGACGTAGCGGGTCGGCTGGTCGGTGAGTGCGGCCTCGGTGCAGGTTCGCGCCACGACCTCACCTCCTCCGGCCACCTCCAGCAGGCCGACCACGTCCGCCTCGGTCCAGTCGACCGGGGTGCGCATCACGATCTCGTCGACGACGTCCTCGGCGCCGGGGAAGATCTGCAGCGCGAGGATGTTGACACCGGCCTCGCCACATCGGTGCGCCAGCCCTGCGAGCGCGCCGGGCTTGTCGGGCAGCGTCGTGCGGACTCTCCACAGCATGATCACAGCATCGCAGGCGGGGTGTTGCAGGCCCGTTTCCAGCGGTTTCGGGCAAGGAACAACTGGTTTATTTCTAGTAAGTCAGTAATATTACTTCTGTGCTGCTGGGTTGTCGGGACACAGTTGGCACGTGAGACGGGGCACCGGCGCCAATGCGCCGGCGCCTCGTCTCTCCCGCCGCCGAGTCGGCAGAAGTGCGGGTCTCAGAGACGCCGAGTCGGCAGAAGTGCAGGCCCTAGAAACGCCGAGTCGGGGGGGGGGGGGGGGGGGCAGCCACGACCAGCCCCCGCCCCAACAGAAAACAAGAAC
>NZ_JASGDQ010000092.1:0-56456 GCF_047607185.1 Nocardioides sp.
CCACGAACTCCTTGGGACGAGGCATGTCCTCAACTCCTTCCGGTCCAGTATCGACCAGAACAGCCGAACACACATACCCATCAAATTAGAGGCGACACGCTACTAGTCCCTGGGCCGCTAGTTAAACCAGAAGCGTCACGGCGTGGATGAAGACCCCCACCAGACCGCCGACGATGGTGCCGTTGATCCTGATGAACTGCAGGTCGCGGCCGACGTGCAGCTCGATGCGCCGGGACGCCTCGCGGCCGTCCCAGCGCTCGATGGTGTGGGTGATGACCGCGGTGACCTCGCTGCCGTAGCGGTCGACCACGAAGACGGCCGCGTCGGCCGCCAGCCCGTCGAGCCGGTCGCGCAGCGCCGGCTCCTCGACGAGCCGTTGGGCGAACCTGACCACCTCGGCGTGCACGCGCGTCCGGACCTCGCCGCCCGGGTCCTGCAGCGAGGCGGTGAGCACCCGGCGCAGCGCATTCCACAGCGAGATGCTGGAGGCAAGCACCTGCGGGTGGTCGAGCATCCGGCTCTTGAGCCGCTCGGCACGCTCCTGAGTCTCGGGGTCCTCCTGCAGATCCTCGGCCAGCTGGGCCAGCCAGGTGTCGAAGGCGGCCCGGGCCCGGTGGTAGGGGTCGTCGCGGATGTCGGCCACCCAGCGCACCATCTCGACGTGGATACGTGCGGCGACGCCGTGGTTGAGCGCCGGCGGCGTCCACCACGGCGCCCGCTCCTCCAGCACGTCGGTGACGGTGTCGGGGTTCTCGATCAGCCACTCGTGGAGCTCCACCAGCATCAGGTCGACCAGGCCGCGCTGCAGGTCGTCCTCGACCGCCTCGCGGAGCAGGCCGCCGAGGATCGGTGCCACCGGCTCCTCCCGCAGCCGAGGGAACAGCGCCTCGGAGAGCAGCAGCGCGACGTGCTCGTCGCGCACCCGCGCCAGCCCGGCGGCGGCCACCTCGGAGACCTCGTCGACCAGCCTGCGCGCGTTCTCCGGGACGGCGAGCCACTGACCCACCCGCAGCGCCGGCGTGGCGACCCGCACCCGGTCGCGGATGACCTCCTCCTGCAGGAAGTTCTCCCCCACGAACTGCTCCAGTCCGCGGCCCAGGTCGTCCTTGCGGCGCGGGATCAGCGCGGTGTGCGGGATCGGCAGGCCGAGAGGGTGCCGGAACAGCGCGGTGACGGCGAACCAGTCGGCGATGGCGCCCACCATCGACGCCTCGGCGCCGGCATTGACGAACCCCCAGAAGCCGTGCCGGTCCAGCGTCAGCAGGTAGACCAGCGCTGCTAGCAGCAACAGTCCCAGCGCCACGCTCTGCATCCGGCGTAGCGCCCGGCGGCGCTCCTCATCGGCGCTCGGGTCCCCCACCATCAGCGTCACGGAGACGATTCTGCCCGGCGGCCGGGCGCGTGGAACACTTCGCCCCATGCGCACCGTGATCACCTTCGGGACGTTCGACGTCTTCCACGTGGGGCATCTGCGGATCATCGAGCGCGCCGCGACGTACGGCGACCGGCTGGTGGTCGGGGTCAGCGCCGACGCCCTCAACCTGCGCAAGAAGGGCCGCGCCCCGGTGTTCAGCGAGGCCGAGCGGCTGGCCATCGTGGGTGCCCTCAAGCTCGTCGACGAGGTGTTCGTCGAGGAGAGTCTGGAGCTCAAGCGTCACTACATCGAGAAGTTCTCCGCCGACGTCCTCGTCATGGGCGACGACTGGGCGGGCCGCTTCGACGAGTTCGGAGACATCTGCGAGGTCGTCTACCTGCCCCGCACGCCGGCCATCTCCACAACCGCGCTGATCGAGAAGATCAAGTCCTGAGTCTTCGCCGGAAGCTCATGAACGTCCTCAGCTCGTCGACGGCGATCACGCCGACCGGCTCGCCGTCGCGATAGGACACCGCGCAGAAGTGGCCCTCGGCCGGGTCGCCGGCCTCGATCCGGGTCTCGGTGCCGAGCTCGGGGTGGCCGGCCACCAGGGCGCGGTGGTCGTAGAAGTCCGACCAGACGTACGGCGGCCGGGGCGGCCTGCCCTCGTGGCCCAGCAGTCTCGCCGCGACCACGTCGGCCTGCTCCCGGGCGGCGGTCCAGTGCTCGTGACGGTGGTGCCGGCCCAGCGCGGGCGACCACCACCGGGCGACGTCGCCCACCGCGAAGACGCCCGGCAGCGCGGTGGCGCCGTGCTCGTCGGCGACGATCCCGCCGGCCACGTCCAGGCCGGAGCCGGCCAGCCATTCGGTGTTGGGCTCGGCACCGATGCCGACCACGACGAGGTCGGCCGGCAGCCTCCTGCCGTCGGAGAGGGTGACCCGGTCGGCGGCGATCTCGGTGACCGAGGTATCGGTGACCACGTCGACGCCGTGGCCGCGCTGGATGGCGGCCACCACGGCGCCGAGCTCGCCCATGCCGCGCGCGATCGGGACGTGCTCAGGCACCACCATGGTGACCTCCGCGCCCTGGCTCACCGCGGCGGCGGCCACCTCGGAGCCGATGAAGCCACCCCCGACGATCACCACCCGCTGGCCGGCGGCGCGGTCGAGCGCGTCGCGCAGGGCGCGGGCGTCGTCGAGGGTCCGCAGCGTGTGGACGTGCGGCAGATCGTCGCCCGGGATGCCGCGCCGGGCTCGGGCACCGGTGGCGACGACCACCGCGTCGGCGGCCAGCGCGGTGCCGTCGGCCAGCGTCACCGTCGTACCGCTCAACGAGGCGGCGGGGCTGCCCAGCAGCCAGGTCACGTCGAGGTCCTCGCCCTCGGGCTCGAGCGGCAGCGTGCTCTCGTCGCCGGCAAGGAACTCCTTGGACAGCGGCGGCCGGTCGTAGGGCCGGTGCGGCTCGTCGCCGACCACGACGATCTCGCCGTCGTAGTCCAGCGATCGCAGGGCGCGGGCCACCGAGAGGCCGGCCAGCCCGGCACCGACGACCACCACCCGGGCCATCAGTAGCCGACCCCCGGCGGCAGGTTCGGCCGCTCCTGGGAGAGCTCGACGTAGACGGTGCCCTGCTCGATCGCCACGGCGTGGGTGCGGACCGGTTTGGTCGCCGGCAGCGCGTCGACCTGGCCGGTCTTGAGCGAGAACTTGGAGGCGTGCAGCGGGCACTCGATCTCGCAGCCCTCGACCCAGCCGTCCGAGAGCGAGGCGTCCTGGTGGGTGCAGGTGTCGTCGATGGAGTAGACCTCGCCGTCCTCGGCGAGCACCACCAGGATGGGCGGGCTCTGCCTGCCTTCCGGGCCGACGGGCTCGACCCGGACCGGCTCGGCCTCGACCAGCTCGGCGAACGGACAAACGGCGACGCGAGTCATGGCCGGAATCCTTCCACCCGTAGACTCCCGCGCGTGTCCGGACACCCCAACTTCGTGCTGACCGTGGACTGTCCCGACGGCCCCGGGCTGATCCACGCCGTCTCCGGCTTCCTGTTCCACCGCTCGGGCAACATCTTGGAGAGCCAGCAGTTCGAGGACCACCTGACCGGCCGGTTCTTCCTGCGGATCGAGTTCGAGACGTTCGACGAGGCATGGACCGTCGACCGGCTGGGCGAGGAGTTCGCGGACGTGGCCGCGTCGTACGCCATGAACTGGCGGCTGTGGAGCGCGACGATGCCTTACCGCACGCTGCTGATGGTCTCCAAGGACGGTCATTGCCTCAACGACCTGCTCTTCCGCTGGCGCTCCGGGGCGCTGCGCATCGACATCCCGGCGGTGGTGTCCAACCACCGTGACCTGGAGCCGCTGGTGGCGCCGTACGGCATCCCGTTCCACCACATTCCGGTCACCCGCGACACCAAGGCGGCGGCCGAGCAGCGGCTGGTCGAGCTGATCGAGGAGCTTGACATCGACCTGGTCGTGCTGGCCCGCTACATGCAGATCCTCTCCGACGACCTGTGCCGCCGGCTGGCTGGTCGGGCCATCAACATCCACCACTCGTTCCTGCCCAGCTTCAAGGGCGCCCGGCCCTACCACCAGGCGTTCGACCGCGGCGTGAAGCTGGTCGGCGCGACAGCCCACTATGTGACCGCCGACCTCGACGAGGGGCCGATCATCGAGCAGGACGTGCTGCGGGTCGACCATCGCGCCAGCGTCGAGGAGATCGTCGCCGCCGGTCGCGACGTCGAGGCTCAGGTGCTCTCGCGGGCGGTGAGGTGGCACGCGCAGACGCGGGTGCTGCTCAACGGCCACAAGACCGTGGTGTTCCGCTAGAAGTGCTGATCAATGGCGCCGTCGCGAGCGGCGCGCAGCAGGCGGGATTGATCAGCGCCTCCCTAGTTCTGGCTGGTCCGCGCCGCCACCATCGACAGCACGTACTCCACCAGCGAGATCAGCGCCGCCTTGGTCGACTCCCGGTCGCGGGCGTCGACGCTGACGATCGGGATGCCGGCCCGCAGCGCCAGCGCCTCGCGGATCTGGTCGGCGGTGTAGCGGGCGCCGTCGCCGAAGATGTTGTGGGCGACGATGAACGGCACGCCGCGCGACTCGAAGTAGTCGATGGCGCCGAAGGAGTCGGCCAGCCGGCGGGTGTCGATGAGGACGACCGCGCCGATCGCACCCTGGGTCAGGTCGTCCCACATGAACCAGAACCGGTTCTGGCCCGGCGTACCGAAGAGGTAGAGGATCAGGTCGGAGTCGAGCGAGACGCGTCCGAAGTCCATCGCGACGGTCGTCGTGGTCTTGTTGGGCACGGCGGACAGGTCGTCGACGCCTGCGGTCGCGGAGGTCATCACCGCCTCGGTCGTCAACGGCATGATCTCCGAGACAGAGCCCACGAAGGTGGTCTTGCCCACGCCGAAGCCACCGGCGATGACGATCTTCGCCGACGTGGTGGCCTGTCGAGTGTCGGGGGTCACTGGTTCTCCTGTTCCGAGGTTCTTCGTCAGAGGTTCCGCAGGCCGCTGAGCACTCGCTCCAGCAAGGCGGCATCGGGGGTGGTGTCGGCGCTCGTCCCGGTGGCGTGCACCTGGAGGGCGCCCCGGTCGACCAGGTCGGCGATGAACACGCGCACGACGCCGAGTGGGAGCCTCACCCGGGCCGCCACCTCGGCGACCGACTGCGTCTCACGGCACAGATCCGTGATCGCCTTGTCCTCGGGAGTCCTGAGCGCCCCCTCGGGGATCCGCTGCTCGGTGACGACCAGCGCCTCGATCGGGTACTCGACCTTCGGCTTGGTGCGTCCGCCGGTCAGCGCGTAGGGCCTGACTCTCAGCGAGGGCTCGGGGGAAGCGTCGCTCACGGCATGTCCTCGGGGTCAGACGCTGTCGGCGGCGGTTCGTGTCGCCGGGGTCAGCGCGGTGGTCACTCTCGAGATCAGCAACTGCATCTCGTAGCCGACCTGGCCCAGATCGCACTCGGGGCTGGCCAGCGCGGCGAGGCTGGAGCCCTCGCCGACCGCCATCAGCACCAGGTAGCCACCGTCCATCTCGACCACCATCTGCTGGACGCCGCCAGCCGCGAAGCAGCGAGCGGCGCCGGCGGTCAGGCTGGTCAGGCCCGAGGTGATGGCGGCGAGCTGGTCGGCACGGTCCGGGGGAAAGTCCCGGGAGCTGGCCATCGGCATCCCGTCAGCTGACACCAGGATCGCGTGGGCGATGTCTGGCGTGCGCTGAGTGAGGCTGTCGACCAGCCAGTCAAGTCCCACACCGGTCGTCGTCACTGCTGCTCCTCCTCGATGGAATCGGTCTCCTCCGCCTCGGGGGTGGCGGAGTCGCTGATGCGAGCACGGCTGACGCCCTGCTGGAAGCTGGTCAGGCCACGGGTGCGTCGACGCTCCAACCTCGGTGAGGGCGCCGCCGAGGAGGACGGGGCGATCACCGGCGCGGCGCCGGGGATCAGGTTCCGGCCGGGCACGCGGACCGGCAGTCCGTCGGAACTGACGATCTCCGGCTCGGCGTCCTGCTCCACCAACTCGGCGGCGCGGCGCCAGCCCTCGTCTCCGGGCGAGCTCCACCGCTCCTCGGCAGGCGCCTCGGCGTCGTTGGACTCCGCCAGCGAACGACGCGCCTCCAACGGGGTCCGTCGGGTGAACCACTCCGACTGCAGCGCCGCGAAGATCGAGGTGTCGTCGTCCTGATCCTCCTCGGCGGCGAGTGCCTCGGCGGCGGGCGGGGCGTTGAGTACGTCGGCCGCGAGCCGGGCGATGAACGGGTCGATCACCGGCGCCGGCGGCTCCGTCGCGATCTCGACGACCGGCTCGACCGGCTCGACCGGGGCCGGCCGGGCCGGCTCCTCGGCCGGCGGCTCCGGCGTCCTCGGGGCGAAGGCCTCGAACGGCTGCGTCTCGCCGCCGAGCACGCCGGGCATGTTGGCGTTGGGCACCCGGGTGGGCAGGCCGCTGAACGTCTCGGGCGGCGCCACCGGCTCGACGGGTGGCGCAGCCGGCACCTCCGGCTCCGCCACGGTGGCGCCGTTGACCGGCTGCTCGGCCGGCTTGAACGGGTTGTTGATGGCGCCACCGGAGCCGGTGGCCTTGCCGAGCAGGTAGGCGTTGAGCAGTTCCTCCGGGTCGCGCAGCGGCACGGTAGAGGTGAACCAGCTCTCGACCGGCGGCTGCGAGGCGACCGGCTCTGGCGGCACGACCTCGGGCGGGGTCACCCGGGCGGCGGCGTTCTCGAAGCCCTCCGGCGGCACCACCCGGGCCGGCAGGTCGGAGGAGGCCGCCGTCGGCGGGATCTCAGGCTGCGGCGGTGGCAGCGGCATCGGCGAGGGGATCTCGGCGGCCGGCTGCTCGGGGAACTGCTGGTCCCGCTGGCTCCGCAGGGCGTCCAGGTCGCTCGGACCGGCGGCGTCCAGCGCGGCCGCCTCCTGGGCGGCCTCCTTGGCCTTGGACATCGACCGTGGCACCAGCGGCTTGCGGCCTGGCAGCGGCTGCTCGGCCGGGGTCGCCGGCTGCTCCGGTGCGCTGGGCGTGAGCGGCGCGGCGAACGGGTCGTCGGCGACCGGCGCCAGTGGTGCGATCGGCGCGGTGATCGGGTCGTCGACCGGGACCAGTGGCTGCGCCGGCGGCGGCAGCAGGTCGACCGACGGGATCGGGTAGGCCTGCTCGGCCTCGGCCAGCAGGTCGGTGTGCCCCTCGGCACCGGCAAGCGCACTGGTGGGCACCGTGACCCGGGCGACGATGCCGCGTGGGGTGTTGCCGCGCAGCTCGACCGAGAGGGCGTGGCGGTGCGCCAGCCGCGAGGTCACGACCAGGCCCATCATCCGCGCCACGTCGGCGTCGAGCTCGCCCGCGGCCTGGAGTTTGGCGTTGGCGGCCGCCATCTCCTCGGGCGTCATGCCGATGCCGAGGTCGCGGATCTCGATGACCAGTGGGGCGGCCGAGGAGGTGCGCGACGTACGCACCACGACCGAGGTGTCCGGCGGGGAGAAGTTGGTGGCGTTCTCGATGAGCTCGGCGAGCAGGTGGACGAGGTCGCCGGCCACCGCGCCACGGAACTTCGCGGCCTCGGCCGACTCGATCTCCACCCGGGCGAACTGCTCGACCTCGGAGCTCGCGGCGCGCAGTACGTCGAGGACCGGCACCGGGCCGCGGGTGCCCTGGCCGGTGTCGCCGCCGGCGAGCACCATCAGCGACTCGTCGTTGCGGCGCATACGCGTAGCGAGGTGGTCGAGCCGGAACAGGTTGGACAGGTGGTCCGGGTCCTGCTCGCTGGCCTCGAGCTCGTCGATGAGGCGCAGCTGGCGCTCGACCAGGCTCTGTGAGCGGCGGGAGAGGTTGACGAACATCCTGTTGACGTTGGCGCGCGCCTCGGCCTGCTCCCCCGCCAGCCGGACCGCCTCGGCGTGGACCGCGTCGAAAGCCTCGGCCACCTCGCCGATCTCGTCGCCTCGGGCTACGGGCAGCGGCTGGACGGTGATGTCGAGCGCCTCGCCGTCGGACTCCTCGAACTGCCGCACCCGCTCGGGCAGCGCCCGCTGAGCGATGTCCAGGGCGAGCTGACGCAACTGGCTCAGCGGCGAGAGGATGGAGCGGGCGGTGAGCAGCGTCGTCAGCAGCGCGAGGAGCAGGACGACGAAGATGCCGATCGCGGAGTAGACGGCGTCGCGCTGTGCGCTCTTCCGGGCGTCGGTGACCTCCTCGGAGAGGTCGGTGGCCGCCTGGGTGATGACGCCGGCCATCTGCGAGAGGAACTGGGCTTGCAGGCCCTGGAATTCGGCGGCCTTGGGCAGACCGGAGGCGTCACCAGTGCTCAACACCTTCTCGACCAGGGCCAGCACCGGGGCGCCGGAGCCCTTGACGTCGCCGCCCTCGCCGGCCAGCAGGCCCTGAAACTGCTCGCGTGCCTGCGACGAGGTGTTCTCGACGAAGATCTCGGTGGTGGCGTCCCACCTGCCGTAGGTCTGTGCGAGCAGCGCCAGGTCGTAGGAGCTGAGCTCCTTGGCGACGATCGTCTTGGTCACCAGCTCGCCGAGCTTGCCGAGGGCGTCGGCTGCCGGGGCGACCTCGCCGAGAGCGACGGTCTGGCGGTAGATGGTGTCGTTGTCGAGCGCGGGCAGTCGCTGCGCGAGGGCCAGCAGCGTGTCGACGGCGTTGGTGATCTCGGTCTGCGCCTGCAGCCTGGTGTCCTTGCCGGCCAGCGCCGTGCGCAGCTCGCCGAGGCGGTCGAAGGCGCCATTGATGATGCCGAGGTCCTGGCCCAGCTTGGCGTCCTCGGAGGCGTCGACGCGCAGCAGCTTCTCGCGCCAGGAGGTCACCAGCGCGTCGGTGGTGGCCTGGATGCCGCCGAGCGTCTGGTCGTCGATCTCCAGGTCGGCGGAGTCACGCTCGACCTGGAGCTGCAGCGCCAGCTGGAAGCTGTCGGGCAGCGCGGCTGCCAGGCTCTCGGCGCGGGCGGCCTGGGCGCTGGTGCTGACGGCCGAGGCCATCCGGATGCCGCCCAGCACCAGCGCGGCAACGATCGGGATCAACAGCACGCCGACCAGACGCGGGCGGATTCCCCGCCAACGCGTGGACGAGCCTGCACGAGTGTTAGTCGGCTCCGCCATGCTCCCTCATCTCGACGATGCCCTCAACAGAATGGTCCGGAACGACTGGCTCCGGCACGGTCAAGGTACGACAAAACGTCGGGGGCGGCGGAAATATGCAGAAATTCGCCTCAGCGGCTCTGATCAGGTCCTACGGTTTCCGAAACGAAGGTCCCGTTTCCGGTCCGATCACGAGGAGCAGCCATGCCGGAGTACACCATCTCGGCGTCGTCGTTCGACCCCGCGCTCGTCGCGCTGTCGTTCCTGATCTCGGTCTTCGGCGCCTGGTGCGGGCTGACCTGCGCCTCGCGCGCCCGGGACCGGCATGGCGCCGGCGCATTCCTGTGGCTGCTCGCCGGCGCCGTCGCCATCGGCGGCGGCGCGGTGTGGTCGATGCACTTCATCGGAATGCTCGCCTACAACGGGCATGTCGCCTACCGGCTCGACGTACCGATCACGCTGGTCTCGCTGCTGGCCGTCATCGTCGGCGGCGGTCTCGGCATCGGCATCGCCTGGCGTCTTCACAATGTCGTCGGCTACGTGGTCGGCGGCCTGCTCGTCGGTGCCGGCGTCGGCGTCATGCACTACCTGGGCATGTACGCCATGCAGATGAACGCCGAGATGGCCTACCGGCCCGCCGTGGTGGGCATCTCGCTGGTCATCGCGTTCGCCGCCTCGGTCATCGCACTCTTCTTCACCCTCAACGTCCGCAGCACGCTGATGCGCGGCCTCGCCTCGCTCATCATGGGGGTCGGCGTCTGCGCGATGCACTACACCGGCATGTTCGCCCTGATGGTGCGGCCCGACCTCACCAAGATCGACGTCGGTCTCGCCGCCGGCGCCGACCCGTTCACGCTGGCCATGCCGATCTTCGGGCTCTCGGCGGTGCTGCTGTTCGTGCTGCTGTTCGCGGGCATGATGGACGAGGCTTCTGGGGAGGCCGAGATCCCGGCCGCCGAGGAGACCCGGCCGGAGCCGTCCTTCAGGTGATCCTCCGGGGCGTTGGGTCGGCGTTCACTCCCGGATCTTGGCCTGCCCAACCGCCTCCTCTCACACCTCCCGCTCGACCTCACGGAGCCGCTGTCGTCAACGACCAGACCACCTGGTCGACGTACGCGCCCGCTGGACCGCCAGCCGCTCGACGGCCCCGACGCCGGCCCCACCGGCCAGACCATGCGGTGACCGCCCGATTTGGGATCGTGCGCGGCGCCCGGTAATGTTCTGTTCACCGACGCGGGGTGGAGCAGCTCGGTAGCTCGCTGGGCTCATAACCCAGAGGTCACAGGTTCAAATCCTGTCCCCGCTACGACAGACCGGCCCTGACCTGCATGAACGCAGATCAGGGCCGGTCTGTTTCTCTGTCTAGCGGCCGACGCCCCGCGGTTACCCCGCGGAATCGCCTGAGGTCAGAGGCAGGCGCAGGCGAACCCGTGACCCGTGACCCGGTTATGGTAGTGACGGGCGATCCATCGCTCGGCCTGAGCGACGGTTGCCCAAACCGGCGAGGTGTCGCCGTTCGAGGCGGTGGCGATCACATGGAACGCGTTGCTGGTGACCTCGGTCGCCTTGGCGATGTAGCCGCCCTCGTATCGGAGGGTGTACGTCGCGCGCTCGGCGGTAATGGTGCTCATGTCCTGCTCCTTCGGGTTGCCTGCTGACAGATCCAGCTTGCACGTCTAGCCGTGTAGTTACAAGACATTTGACTTTATTCGTTGGACGAATCTGGCGCGAGTCGTTGGAGGGTGTCGCGCGCGTCCGGTCCCGTCGTCTTGGGCGGCACGTAGTGGCGCTCCGTCACGTCGACACCGTTCCCGAGTTGATCGGCCGCCTGCCTGATGTCGGCGTCGTGTTCGATGACCGTCGCGACCGTCTTTCGGAACGAGTGAGGGGTGACCCAATCCAGACCAATCTGGCCGAGGATGCGGTCTAACTGCTTCCGCAGGTTGCCGGGGTCGCGCCACGTGCCATTGGTCGACGGGAACACCGCGTCATGCACGTTCTCGGCGGGCATGTTCACCCGGCGACGGAGCAGCGTGTCGACCGCGAACTTCGGCAGGAGTAGCGTCCGGCCGCGCTTGCCCTTCGGGAACGGCTGTCGGACCGGCCGCGACGGCTTGGCGTCCGACATGATGATGGTCCCCGAGATGGTCACGGAACCGGCGTCTAGGTCGACGTCGGCCCACCTGAGTGCCAGCAGTTCGCCGATGCGGACGCCGGTCGCGAGGAACAGGTCTACGACGTCCAGCAGGTCTTGCGTCGGCGGACGTCCCCGCTTCCGCTTCGGCGGCCCATCCGTCTCGGTGATCGGGAGGCCTTGTTGCCATCGACGGACCGCGGTCCTGATCGACCGGACCTCGTCCATGTTCAGGGCGCGCGGCTCCTTGACCGTCACTGTCACCGCCGCGACGTCCCGCATCGGGTTCGTCCGGGCGGCACCGTGCCGGACGGCGAGGCCCATGACGCCCGACAGAACCGACGCGCATTGCCGCGCCGTCGCGGGTGCCGTCTTGGCCTTCGCCTTGATGAACCTGTCTAGGGCCGGGACCGTCGCCTCCCTGACACGTAGGTTCCCGACGCCCGGCAGGATGTGGTTCTCGACCGCCTCGCGGTAGCGGCGGAGTGTGTTCGTGGTCAGGTCCGCCTCGCGCTCCGCGAGCCAGATTGTAATGACCTCGGACATCCGGCTCTCGGACGTCACCAACTCGCCCAACGGGGCCGACCGCTCAGAGAGGGCGGCGGTCAGCGCGGACCGCGCCGCGCCCCGAGTCCGGCCGACCCGCTCGACGTCCCGTGTGACCCCGTCGAAGTCACGGAAGCGTGTCCGCGCCCGATACCCTCCGGGGCACGCGGAGACGTTGATGTTTCCCCACGTGCCGACCGGCAGGGGCGGCCTACCCACGGCCCTTCTTCGCGGCGGCGTCGATCATCGCCTCGATGATGTCGAGCAGGTCGTCCGGCAGGCGGTCGAGCTTCGACGCGATCAGTTCGACGCGCGCCGAACGGCCGTCACCTACCGGCGCGATCCCGGCCGTGACCATCGCCGCGCGCTGCACGACGTGGAGCGGTAGATGAAGGCCGCGGGCCAACTTCTCGACCGTCTCGGGCCGGACGTTGTATTTCGAGTTCCGGTCCGCGAGTTGTCCGATCTTGGCCTTCGATAGCCCGGACACCCGGGCGATGCCCTGATACGAGAGGCCCCGCTCGCTGTCCTGTGCCCGTTGGATCAGGTCAGCCAGCGAAAGGTCGTCGTCGCTCATGCGTGTTCCCCCCGTGTTGGTGGTTGTCGTGAGACGAAAGTCTAGGGGTGCTAGACGCCCGTCGTCCATAAGATCCGACGCGGCGAGTCCCGCGGTTGTGGACACGTTCCCGATCTTCGTTTAGCGTCCGTCTAGTTAACATGGACGATCGTTCACAACAGTTAGACAAGGAGCGTGATGAACACACAGGAACTCACGGCGATGGTCGTCCCCCGACCTGGGACCAAGCGGGCCACTGTCCTCGATGAGGCGATCGACGCCTTCGGCTCTATCCGGGCACTCGCCGCCGCGGTCGAGGGCGAGCCGTCCCGGTCGACCATCTCGGCCGTTGCGTCGGACCCGACCCGCGGAATCGCCAAGGACAAGGCCGAGCGCCTCGCCAGCGCCCTCGGGCGTCCCGTGGGCGAGCTGTTCGTCCACAAGGACGGCGCGCCGCTCGCATGACGGCGGCGGGATGGGTCGGGATCGGCCACCTACTCAAGCCCGACGAGGCCGCGGATCGGCTCGGGGTGTCCGTGTGGACCCTCGCCCGTCTCCGCCGCGACGGCCTCCTAGCCGCGATCCGCGTCGCGAACGCGTGGCGCTACGACCCCGCCGACCTCGACACCTACATCAGCAACCACAGGAGCGAAGCATGGAAGAACTGACCGTCATCCGAACAGAGACGGCATACAGCTGCACCGCGTGCGGTCACGCCCACGACAGCCACGCGCGCACGCCCGGCCGCAGATGCTCGCACGACTGGTGTCCCTGCACCATGTCCAACACGCAGGTCACGCAGACCGAGCCGTCGTACGAGCGACAGGTGTTCGCCGCCCGCCCGATGAAGGCAGGTGTCGCATGAGCACCACGACCAAGGCCCGCGCCAACTGGCGCACGCCGGACGCGGTCCGGGTCGACGTGGACGAACACGCCGACCGACTCGCATGGCTCAAGGAGCGCCGTGCCGGGATCGGCGGCACCGACGCCGCCGTACTCATGGGGATGCACGTCAGCCTCACGATGTCGACCGTCGCGGACGTCACCCCGGCCCACGTGTTCCTCAGCAAGACAGCGACTGACGAGCCGGTCGAGGACGACAAGAACATCTTCGCGTTCGGGCACGCTATGGAGCCGGCCCTGATCGCTCGCGTCGAGGACCGGTACGGCCTGACCGTCCGGCCCGGCGGGTTCTACCGCCACAAGGCCGACGAGTGGCGGTACGCGAACCCCGACGGCCTCGCGTCCGACGGCGGCCTCGTGGAATGCAAGACGGCGTCGCACCGATCCAAGGCGGGCGCGAAGTGGCTCGCGGGCGACCTGTCCGAGCACGCGTGGGCGCAGTCGCAGCACTACCTCGCCGTGACCGGCCGGACCCACACCTACTACTCCGTGGGCATCCGCGACGACACCACCGGATGGGAGTCGGTGCCGCGTCACCTGTGGGGCGAGCCGTGGTTCGCCGAGATGGCGGTCCGCGAGTGGGTTCAGGTCGGCCCGATCCCCCGCGACGAGGACTTCATCTCGGCCCTGATCGAGCGCGAACGCGAGTTCTGGGGGTACGTCGTCGCGGGCGACCTGCCCGAGTCGTTGGCGGCGGGCATCCCCGCGGCCGAACGGTGGCCGGTCGCCGTCCCTGACTTCGAGGTTGCGGCCGCGATCCCCGACATGACCCTCGATGACCTCGCCCGCCTCGGGATCATCAAGACCGAACAGGCAAAGCTCGCAGAGGAACGCGCCGCGATCGAGGGCCGCATCAAGTCCGAGATTGGCCGTGGCGAGTTCTTGACCGCCGGGGGTCATCGGGTCGCCCGGTGGCAGACCGTCAGCAAGTCAGACTTCGACAAGAAGTCATTCGGGATGGAGTACCCGGACCTGTTGGAGCAGTTCACCCGGCGCGGCACCGCACGTCGCCTGACGATCCTCGGGAGTGCCGAGTGAGCGTCACGATCACCACGTCGGCGGCCGACATCAAGCGCTGGCTGTCCCCGGCCATCAAGACGGCCGGAACCGACGACGGGTTGCCGGTCCTGACCTACGTTGAGCTTCGGGTTCGACCCGACCACGTCCTCGCTGTGTCGACGGACAGGTTCCGTGCCTCGGCGTCCCGCCTCGCCCTTCGGGACGACGACAAGGACGACGACCTCAGCCTGACGACGTACGCCTACGCCGGGGACCTGTCCCGGGTGCTGCACGTGTTCCGGCCGAGCGGTCGGTTCAACCCGGCACTCAGGGTCACGTTCACCGAGGCCGGGGTGTCCATCGTGGACATGAGCGGCCTCGCGCTGACGGTCGCGAGTCCGATGATCGACGGCAAGGGGGGCAAGTACCCGGACGTCGTCAGCCTGTTCCGCGAGGCGGTCAGGCGCATGGACAAGGGCGAGGGTCTGTCGTCGTCGTTCGGCGTCAACTTCCTGATGCTTGCGGAGTTGCGGGTCGCCATCCCGCCGCGCGAGACGACGGTCATCTCGGCGTCGGGCAGCGACGGCAAGCCGTGGCTCGTCAGGTTCGGCGACTACTACCTCGGAATGGTCATGCCGCGCCGCGAGGGAGACCTCGAACACCCGAAGCCGATCACCGACGCATGGCGGGAGGCGCTGGCGTGACGACACAGACCCGCCTCGTGAAGGCCCTCGCGCAGTTCCAAGACGCCATGCCGACGATCCCGAAGAACCGGGTCGCCCGGTCGGGTGGCCGGGACTACCGCTACGCCGACCTCGCCGACGTCACCGCCGCCGCCCGGCCTGTGATGAGCGAGTGCGGGTTGGTGTTCCTGTCCGCGCCCGGCATCAGCGCCGACGGCTCGCAGTACGTCACCGGCCGACTCGTCCATGTCGAGACGGGAGAGTCGGTCGAGGGGTCGCTGACGCTGCACGGCCGCCACATGCAGGATATCGGCTCGGGGATCACCTACGCCCGCCGATACCTGCTCGCCTGCCTGACCGGACTCGTCACCGACGATGACGACGACGGGGCCGCCTCGGTCGCCGGGTCGCCTGTCACCGTCACCGCGCCCGGCGAGGACAAGGTCGCCGCGTTGCGGACAGCCCTCGACGCCGCGACCACGGTCGAGGAGTTGCAACAGGTCTATGCCGACCACGACCTCCGCTCGGCCCCGCCGCACATCAAGGACGAGTTCCGGGCACGGGTCGACGCCATCCGCACGCCGTCCACCGACGACGCACCAGCAGACGGCGAGGCGGTCGAATGATCCGGGTCACGGCGTCCGTCGGCTCCGACTCGCCCGACGTCGTCACGCGCGCCGTCGAGGCCCTATCCCGGGCCGCCGTCGGCCTAGCCCTTGAAGGTATCGACGCGGTCGTGATCGTCGCCCACGAGGACGAGGAAGGCGAGGACAAATGACCGACGTCCTCAATCCAGTCGACATCGAGCGGCACATCCGCGGTATCTCGGATCGCATCGCCCGCGGGGTCCCGATCGTGTCCAAGTCGTACGCCGACTACCTCCGACTCGATGGCGAGTACGACCGGGCGTTCGCCCGCGCCTACATGGCCCACGACGGCCCCGCCCACGAGAAGAAGTACGCGGCCGAGTTGGCGACCGAGAACGAGCGGAACGCCCGCGACCTAGCCGACGTCGCCCACCGGCACGCCAAGGACCAGGCGGACGCCTTGCGCGAGGAACTCCGCGCCTATCAGTCCGTCGGGGCGTCCGTCCGGGCGATGTACGCCGTCGCAGGGAGGGGCGAATGAAGCGCGGCGGGCCGATCGCCCGGCGAACCCCACTCGTCGCCAAGACGTCTCGCGGTCGTCGCCGCGATCCGGGTCCGAAGCCGGAACCAATCAAGGGCCGGACAGCGAAGCGTCGCGGGCTACGGAGACCGACGATGGACAGCGACCTCCGGGAGTCGATCTACGCCCGCGCGGGCGGCAACTGTGACCGGTGCGGGGTCGCCATGCACCCCGACGCGTGGGAGTGCCATCACCGCAAGCTCCGGTCACGCGGCGGCGAGGACAGTCACGAGAACCTCGTCGCCCTGTGTCCGGGCTGTCACAGGTGGGTGCACCGCGAGCCCATCATCGCCACCGCTCACGGCCTGATCGTCCCGTCATGGGCCGACCCAGCCGAGCGGCCTGTCCTACGCCACGGGCGCGCCTTCTGGTTGCCGATCGGCCCCCATTGGGTCGCGCCTCACGAAGTCAAAGATCACCCATTCAGGAGCGAACCATGATGCAAACCCTCCCGGTCCGTCGGACCGACCCCGTGACGTCGAAGCAGGTCGCCGCGTCGGCCGGACCGATCAGCCGCCGCCCCCGCGTCCGCGACGCCGTCCTTGTCGCCTTGCAGACGCAGGGGCCGATGACCCATGACGACCTGATCCGGTTCCTCGCAGACCGGCACTCCGAGACGCCTGCCATCTGGCCCGCCGCGTCCCCGTCGTCCGTCCGCACCCGGTGCAACGAACTGGCCCGTGACGGTCAGGTCGAGCCGGTGCCCGACGCCGTCGGGAAGTCCACCTACGGCAACACCGCCCTCCTTTGGCGTGCCGTCACCGTCCAGGGAAAGTGAACTATCGTCCAATGACCGACAGCGTGATCGGAGACGACGGCGGCCTGTTCGACATGACGCCGCAAGCCTCCAACCTCCTACGTGAGCGGTACACCGAGCCGCCGTTCACCGTCCTCGACCGGCGGGGAACTGCATGGCTCGCCCGCGATCGCAAGTGGAAGTCACTCGGGATCAGGTCCGAGGAAGGCCGGGACGTCAAGACCTACAACATGGGCATGTCGTACGTCCGGCCAGACGGAAAGCCGATCGGCAACGACGAGACGACGCCGCAGACGTCCACCTTCTCCCCGACCCTCTGCGAGTTGGTGTACCGCTGGTACAGCGCGCCCGGGCACCGTGTCCTCGACCCGTTCGCGGGCGGGTCCGTCAGGGGCGTCGTCGCCGGGGCAATGGCCCGCGACTACCTCGGCGTGGAACTCCGCGCTGAGCAGGTCGAGGCGAACGGCGAGCAGGCGCACATCGCGGGCGACGTCCTGCCCCGATGGGTCGCAGGGGACAGCGCCGCCGTCCTGCCGTCGTTGGCCCCGGACTACGAGGCCGACCTGATCTTCTCGTGCCCGCCGTACGCGTTCCTCGAGAAGTATTCCGACGACCCGGCCGACCTGTCGAACATGACCTACTCCGACTTCCTCGATGCGTACCGCGGCATCATCCGCTCCGCCGTCGACCTGCTCCGACCTGACAGGTTCGCGGCGTGGGTAGTCGGCGAGGTCCGCGAGAAGGGCGGAGACGGTTCGTGCATCGGCCTCGTGCCCGACACGATCCGCGCCTTCCAAGACGCCGGGGCCGACCTCTACAACGACCATATCCTCCTGACCCCGATCGGGACGGCCGCCGTCCGCACACCGAAGCAGTTCGACGCGTCCCGCAAGGCTGGGCGCGTCCACGAGTACCTGCTGGTGTTCGTCAAGGGTGACGCCCGGGCCGCGACGAAGGCGGCGGCGGCCGAGCTGTTCGCCCAGGACGCCGACGACGAGGCGGTGACCGAGTGAACCCGACCGCCGAGCTCGTCGTGGGCGACGGTCCGACATGGACCGCCCGCCGGTTCGGGGCCGAGGACTTCGTGCCGTCCGTGTTCACGTCCCTCCCCGACGCGGCCGAGACGGGAATGGACATCGACACGTGGCGGACGTGGTTCGTCAACGCGGCGTCGTACGCCATCCTCGCCACCCACCGACACGGCTACGCGATCTTCTATCAGACCGACCGGCGGCACGACGGCCGGCTCCTGTCCAAGGCCGCCCTCGTGGTCGAGGCCGCGCATCGCGTCGGGGCCGAGGTCGTGTGGCACAAGATCGCCGTCCGGAGGATGTCGGTCGACCTGTTCCGTCCCGGGTACTCGCACCTGATCGCCGTCTCGGTCGCAGGACGGGCAGGCAAGGCGACACCGGACGTGTTCAAGGCCGGGTCGAAGGTCTACCCGAACGCCACCGACTCCGAGGCGCTCGGCGTCGCCCTCGGGTTCCTCGATCGGCAAGGGATCGAGGCCGTGGCCGACCCCTACTGTGGCCGCGGGTCGATCGCATGGGCCGCCTCCCGCCGCGGAATGGCGTCCTGGTCGGTCGACATCGACCCGGCGCAGGTCGACGCGGCCGAAACCCTGATCGCCCCGCACGCGACGATCCTTCGCGCCGAGGGGGTGTCGTGAGCCTAGAGGCGATGGTGTGGGCGTTGAAGTCCGCGCCGGTCAACGACGACCCGCTCGCGTTGCTCGTCCTGATCGGCCTCGCGGACCACGCCGGGGCCGACGGGTGCGGGGCGTGGCCGTCCAAGGCGACGCTCGCGGACTACGCGCGGTGTTCATCCAAGACGGTGCAGAACAAGCTCAGGGTGCTGGAGGCGGCCGGGGTGATCGTGCCCGGGGACCAGCGTCTGAATGCCCACCTTCGGGCCGACAGGCGGCCGACCGTCTACGACCTCAACATGCACGGGGGGTACGTGGTGCCTGCCGTGCACGAGGGGAACGAGGTTCCACCCGTGCAGAACGGGGGGAACGAGGACGTCGAACGGGGGGAACGGCCGGGGCGTCACGGGGGGAACACTGGTGCCCCCAAACCGTCCTTGAACCATCCTGAACCGTCCGGTGACCCTAACGGGTCACCCGTGCGCGCGACGGCGGCCGACATGACAGCCGAGGCGTTCGACGAGTTCTGGTCGGCCTATCCGCGTCGCACCGGGAAGGCGTCGGCCCGGAAGGCATTCGCCAAGGCGGCCGCCAAGGTCGACGCGTGGGGGATCATCGTCCGGGCGGCTCGTCGCATGGCCGACGACCCGAACCTCCCCGACGCGCAGTTCGTGCCCCACCCGGCAACTTGGCTCAATCAGGAACGCTGGGACGACCCGCCGTATCCGCCACGGGTCGACCGTCGGCAGACCACCGACGACCGGGTTCGTGACGGCCTCGACGTCGCCCGTCGCCTCGCCGAACGCGAGAACGGCGACGACGGTCCGCGAGCGATCGGGGGCGCGTGGTGACCCCGGCCGAGGCCGCCGTGGTGCTGACCGTCGCGGCGTCGTTCGACCGGCGCACGGTTGACGAGTCGGCCGCGCAGGCATGGGCCGCCGCCCTCCCTGAAGTCGCCGTCGAGGCGGCCCGTGATGCCGTCGTGGCCCACTACCGCGAGAAGCGGGATTGGGTCATGCCAGCAGACATCCGCTACTTCGTCCGCCGGGCGCGGGCCAAGCGCCTGTCCGAGATGCCGCCGGTCGATCCGCCGCCTGCCCTCGCCGAACGCAGTCCCCGGGCGTCGATCGCATGGACCCGGACCGTTCAGGAACGCTGGCTCGCCGGTGACCCGATCGACGTCGCCTATCGCACGGCGTGCGAGCGGGTCGGCGTCCCGGTGCCCATCGCCTCCACGTCAGCCCGGCTGATTAGGTCGCTGACCATCGGGCAGGAGGTGCCGGATGAGTGACCCGGTCGCCGCGTGGCTGTCCCGCGCCGCCGACACGTGTCGTCAGCTCGCAGGACAGCGCCGCGAGATGGACGCGTACACCGTCGGCGGCCGGGGCGGGCACGACATCACCGGCCGCCGCGGAACAAAGGTCTGGCCCGACTTGCCGATCAACGTCGGCCCGATCGACCTCATGGACGAGATCGACTCGACCGTTCGCCGGTACGCCGACCTGACCCGCGGCACCTTGCGCCTCGGGTTTGGTAACGGACCCGGTGACACATCCACGAACCTCAGCATCATCGCGGACAACCTGACATCCCTCAACGACGAGGACCCGACCCTGACGGCCGAGGTTGTCGAGGCGGTGTGGACCATGCACCGCCGCGCGTCTCGGATCGTTGACCCGCCCCGGGGACGCGTGCCGTTCCGCATCGTTGACACCTGTCCCGAGTGCGGTTTCGAGTCCCTGTGGTTCGACCCAAATCAGTGGCTCATCGCGTGCGGGATGCCGCATTGCCGCCACGTGTGGGGACCTGCCGAAAAGGTCTTGCGGACATCCGCCTGATTCCTTGGACGCCAACGCAGAAGATGAACTATCGTCCACAATCGCTAGACGGTTTCGGGTCTAGCCAATCTAGGGAGCGAGTGAACAGAACATGATCGACACCAAGACCACCTGGGGAAACGTGGTCGGTGGGACCGCAGTCGGCCCGACCGAGCACATCGAGGTCGGGGCAGGCGTCAGCGCCCGCGTCACGGCCCTGTGGTCCGACACTGACGGCGTCGTGGTCGACGTCGAGATTCCCGATGTCACGCTGACCAGCGGCGACGTCGCCCGCCTGACCGCCGCCCTTGAGCGGGCGGTAAACCTGCCCGCGCCGACGACCGACTAGGAGACGTCCACCATGCAAGTGACCATCATCGGCAACCTGACCGACGACCCCGAGCTTCGGTTCACTCCGTCCGGCCGCGCCGTCGCGAACTTCACCGTCGCGGAGAACCGCCGCCGGTTCAACCGTGACCGCAACGAATGGGAGGACGTCGGGACCACCTACGTTCAGTGTGCCCTCTGGCAGGAGGCGGCCGAGAACGTAGCCGAGTCGCTGACGAAGGGGATGCGGGTCATTACGACGGGCGAGGTCTACACCGAGACGTACGAGAAGCGTGACGGTGGGACCGGCATCTCGGTTCGGATGAACGTCTCCGAGGTCGGTCCGTCGATCCGGTACGCGACAGCCAAGGTGACCCGGAACCAGCGCCGTGACGGCGGAGGCGGTCAGGGTGGCTACAGCGGCCAGCAGCGGCCCACGCAGGACCGCCCGGCCGATCCGTGGCAGACGCCGCCGAGCGCCCCGGCAAACGACCCGTGGGCGACACCGCCCACCGAGGCACCCCCGTTCTGACCGACAGACGTTCGGCGTGCGCTGATCGTCTAAAGATCGTGGACCATGGTCCACGGAAAGGAGGCGGGCATGGCCCGTAGCAAGACCCGGGTCTATCGACCCGGACAGAAGGTGTCCACCGCCGACGGCCCGGGCCGCGTCCTGGGTACCGACTGGACGACTGGACAGGTTCAGATCACCCTCGACCACGGTGGGCGCGGGTGGTACACGAAGGACCAGCTCGGCCCGTACGTCCGCAAGAGCGAGACGCCCACGCCCGCCCCGACGCAGGTCGAGACGCCCTCCGAGTCGGCCGCGATCGTGGATGCGAACCTCGCCGCGATGGGTTCCGTCGGCCTGACCGACGACAGCGGGGCCGATGCCGACTGACAGCAGGCGGGCCGCTCCCGGGCGGCCCGCCCACCCGATCCTTATCGACACCATCACGGCGGCCGTCGCGGTCAACGTCAGCCCGGCCACCATCCGATCCTGGCAGCATCGCGGGCACCTGAAGCCCAAAGGCCGAGACCACCGAGGCCGCACGACCTACGACCTCGCGGACGTCATGGACGCCTCGGAAAGATCGTCCAAAGAATCTCGGTAACTCGTCTTGTGTCTACACGGCTAGGCGTGCAAGCTGGGTCTGTCAGCAAGCACAATCACCGAAGGAGCAACCACCATGAGCAAGCAGCAGATCGACACCGCAGCCATCATCGCCAACCTGACCACCAAGGGCCGCGAGGCCATGACCGCGATCGGTCGTCGCAAGGTCTCGTTCTTTGACGGCGGGATCGTTGAGGGCGAGGGATCGTGGGGCGAGGTCCTGACCGGCGACCTCGGCCACAAGTCCTCGGGCGTCCTCGTTCGCCTCAAGGCCCTCGGCCTGTTCGACCACATTCCAGCCGAGGAGCAGGACATGCAGAACGGCGGCGGATGGTGGACCCTGACCGCCGCGGGCGCGGCCGTCGCGAACGCCCTCGCCGCGGAGCAGAGCCCCGCCACCAAGGCCAAGGCCGACGTCGCCAAGGGCACCAAGGCCGCAGAGAAGGCCGTCGCGGCCGTCAAGGCCGCCACCCGCGCCCCGCGGACATGGACGGTCACCGGCCCGGACGCCACCCACAAGTGCGAGGGCGCGTGCGGTCAGACCCTCCCCCTCAAGCGGTTCCCCACGACGAAGGTGACCGGGCAGCGCGGCGTCGAGTGCCGGTCCTGCCGCGACAGCCGCCTCGCCATCAACTGACCCGAGCAGGGTCGCCCGGATCGGGCCGGGCGACCCATGCCCCCACCGTCCAAGGAATATGAACTGACGTCCAAGGAGGACGCACAAATGCTTCTTCGCCCACCCACCGACCGGGCCATCGTCACGGCCCTCGTCATCGTCTGCGTCCTGTGGGTCGCTGCGTACGGCATCAGCGTCGCGCTGACCGGGGCCGTGTCATGAGCGCGTCGATTCGGGCTCTCCTTCGCAAGGCGATCGACCAGAAGCGCGGAATGAACCTCTACGAGGTCGGCAGCTTCGTTCAGACCGCCATGCGTAGCGACATCCAAGGGGACGCGCCGGTCGTCGCGGTCATCGGCTTCCGGGGTCAGATCAAGTCCCTTCGCGTCTCGGCCGAGGTCGATCATGACTGACGCGCCGGACTTCCCGCGCCCGATGACGGACGACGAGATCCGCCTACTGGTCGCGCGTATCGCAGCCAAGGAGCGAACAATCGGCATCCGAGCGGTTCGACGGCAGGCTAACGCCATCCGCGCCGAGTACGGGATGCCCACCGTCGAGGCCGAGAGCCTGCGCCGGTCAATGGAGGCCCTCGCTCTCGCTGGCCGTCGCATACGCGCGGCCCTCGATGCGTTCGGGGAGGCGTGGAACCGTGAAGCCTGAGAAGCCGATCCCCGTCCTCGACCACACCGGCCGGAAGATCGGCGTCTGCACCGAGCTGACGATCGACGCAGACGGCGTCGTACGCGGCATCGTCCGGCTACACCCCTCGCTCCCGAACGCCGTCGTCCCGGTCGCCCCCGCAAGCCTCCCCCGACAGGAGGCCGACTGATGCCCCGCAAGAACAACGGCGGCGACCCCGGCAACGCCGAGGACCGCCGACGCCGCCGCGAGTGGCTCGTGCAGACCTACCGCGCCGACGTGGACGCCGGTCCCATTGAGGGTCTCTTTTCCAAGCGGTTCCGGCCCGTGGCTCGGGGCACAGGAGTCCCGGCCTGCCGGTGCTACCGGTGCGGCCGCCTCCTGACCGTCGACACTCTTTCGGTCGACCGGATCAAGCCGGGCATCAAGGGCGGCACCTACCGGCGCGACAACATCCGGCCGTCGTGCAGCCCGTGCGCCACCGACACCGGCAACGAGCTCAAGCGGCAGATGCGGCGGGCGTCATGAACGGCGACAGCATCGGCGCGCTCGTCATGGCAGTCGCCGCCGTCGTCCTGCTCGCATGGGGCTTCTGGCGCGAGTTCAGGAGGCACCCGTGAACACTCTCGCCTGGGTCGTCGTCGGCATTGTCCTGTGGCTCGCCCTCCAGTTGCCCGCCGCCGTCATCATCGGCCGCTACCTCAGGGGACGCCATGACTGAGCTGGCTTCCTACTTCGTGCCGTTGCCGTGGTCGACGCCGCCCCTCTCGCAGAACGACCGGGGCGGATGGCAGGGCCGACACGACGCCATCGCGGACACGATTCACGAGGCACGGTGGGTTATCAGGGCCGCAAAGCTCCCGCGGATCGACCGGGCCGAGGTCACGATCCACTACTGGATTCCCGACAACCGGCGACGTGACGGCGACAACCTCGCGCCAACTCTCAAGGCGTGCCTAGACGCCCTCGTTCAGGAGCACGTCCTGACCGATGACTCGTGGCGTCACGTCCCCTACTCGGGTCACGCCATGCACCCGCCCACGCCCACACCCCCGCACGGTGGCCGTCTCGTCCTTGAGGTCACGCCGCGATGAAGTGCCCGCTGAACCGCCGCGGGTGCCGCGGGTGGACCGACTGCCCGGCGTGCGAGGACGCCGCCGAACAACAGGCGTGGGATCGAGAACACGACAGCGACGACCGCCTCGCTGACTTCCAAGCAGCAAAGGAGTTCGGATGAACACGACCGCTACCCGCCTCGCCGCACTATCCGAGTGGATCGACAAGAGCCAAGTCGGTCGCGATAGCGAGGCCATCACGTGGGGACGTCTAGCCAAGATCACCGAGGAGGCCGGAGAGGTCATCGCGGCTTTCATCGGCGCGACCGGGCAGAACCCAAGAAAGGGGGTCACACACAACACGGCAGACGTCATCGAAGAACTCCTTGACGTCGCCATTACGGCCCTCGGTGCCGTTGAGCACCTGACCGGCAACAACGGCGGATCGCTGTGGCTGCTGGCCGCCAAGATCTCCACCGTCGCCAAGCGGGCAGGACTCGTCCCATGACCGCTCACGCCTTCGCCGCCCGCTACCCGGGCAGGTGCGCCGCCTGCGACGCCGGGATCGAGGTCGATGACCTGCTCGTCTATGACGAGGATCGGCAGGTCGTCCACGCCGACTGTGCAGAGTCGGTGAACCGCCACCGAATCAAGCCGCGCCCGGTCTGCCCGCGGTGCTTCATCACCAAGGCGGCCAACGGGTCGTGTGGTTGCGATGCCTGACTTGCTCAAGTGCTCGTCCGAGAGGTGCGACAAGGTCGCCGCCGAGTCGCTGATCCTTCGTGGAATGCCTGGCCACGTCCACGACTGCCCGGAACACGCGCACGATGTCCGCGAGTGGTGCGACGTGGTCACGTCTCGTCCGATCATCGAGGGACGATGCTCGGTTTCGCCATGCACGGGCAACGTAGCCGTGTACGTCGCAGAACCGACTCCGCTCGATGTCTGAGGTTCCGACTGTCGAAACGACGCATCCGTACACGACCGTCTACACGGACGGATCGAGCACGGGTGGCTGGGGTCCGGGCGGGTGGGCGTGGTGCGTGATCGACGGCCCGAACGCCGGCCTGTCCGGCATGGGCGGCCACACGTGGACGACGAACCAACGCATGGAGCTCAAGGCGGCGTGGGACGCCGTCCGATGCCTGCCCGGCCTCCTGCTCGTCGTCAGTGACTCGACCTACGTCGTCAACTGCTTCACACAACGATGGTGGGACGGGTGGGACCGCCGCGGATGGCACAAGGTCAAGAACGCTGACCTATGGCGGCCGTTCATCGCAGACTTCCTAGCCCGGAACGGCGAGGTCCGGTTCGCATGGATCAAGGGCCACTCTGGACTCGCTGGGAACGAAGAAGCCGACCGCCTCGCCAAGTTCGCGAAGCAAGTCCACACGCCGGAGCCTGCACGTGGCTAAGCGCGTCCCCGTCATCGCCTACACCACCGAGGGCCGGACACCCGACATGCCGAAGGGCAAGGTCGGGACCGTCGCCACATGCAAGACATGCGGATGGTTGGTCTGGTATGCCGACCGGATCGCCGCCGAGCGACGCGCACGCGACCACGAGTGCCGGGCGGTCAAGGACGATGGCGACTGACCCCGACGACGCCCACGCCCGCCTCGTCCGATCCCTGCTCGTCGAGCGGTACGCCGAGAATCAGTGGTGGCACCGGGAACCGCCGCCTCCACCCGGGGATTCCCCGCGAGAGGTCGAAGAACGACGGCAACGACTCATCGACCTGGCGGACGACATCTACGGAGACGACAGCCCGGACAGCGACCTGTGACACGCCCCCGAAATCGGGTCCTCGATCTTCCGCCGGGCTATGTGCAACACTCGGCCGCAGCGGGACACGTGCGCCCTTCGCTCCGGGGAATACAGAACCGCTACCCACGCCGCACCGAACCGCCCGCGCCGACGACAACCGGCACGGGCGGTTCGTTCGTTGCGGCCCGGGCCGGTGGCCTGACCGCTACCGGCCCGGATAGCCTCCGGCGCGTGATTCGCTCAACCATCATCGCCGTACTTGCCACCGTCACCCTCGCTGCCTGCGGGTCAGGGTCGGATTCAGCCACAGGGCCGGACCCGACCCCATCGACCTCGGCACCGAGTGAGCCGGCCTTCGACGCCGCCTCCTACGCGGCAGGAGTCGAGGCCGTGTTCAACGACGCGAACGGCGGCCGGAAGATCGATAAGATGTGCGATGCCGCCATGACACATTGGGCCTGCCACTTCGACCACATCGAGACGCCGTCAGAGAAGCGGATGATCGTCCACCTGACCGGCGGTGCCACGAAGGACCAGGGCCTCAAGGCCGCGACAGATTGGTTCAACTTCGTAGGCAGCGACTACCCCGACCTGTCTACCGTCACCGCCTACGTGGACGGCCGCGACGTCGGCACCGTCCGCCGATCCGACCTCCCGCTACTCGGGTAGCCCGGGGGTACACCCGGAGGGATAGGCCCCTCCCCCTGACCATCAGCTCGCCCCCGCCCCTCACGTACCCCTCCCCCTCCCCACCGGAGGCCCGGGTAGATCACGGGGCACCGGACCGGACGAGCAATCAGCGGGTGTGATGGCCCGCATACAACTGAATAGGACCGGGGGTGACGTACTGTGCCGACGTCACCCCCGGCCCGCTGCCTCGTCACCGGCTGCTCAGAGTGGGCGGTGAAGCGCGGACGCTGCGCCGACCACTACATCCCGTGGGAACAGCGCAGCCAACACGGACAGACCATCAGCCGCCGCGACCGCGAGGCGTTCAGTCGTGCAGTCCTACGACGTGACCCCATCTGCCGATGCTGCGGGATAGCGGCAGCGACGGAGGCAGATCACGTCATTCCGATCGCTGATGGGGGCGCACATCACATCGACAACGGGCAGGGCCTCTGCGTGCCATGCCACGACGCCAAGACGCGACGCGAGAACGCCGCAAGGAACCGCGCACGCGCCCACAGGGGGTAGGCATCCGCCCACATACCCCGACAGGCCCACACGTGACCCCAGGCCCCCCGGGGGGCGCACACACGCCAGCCCACGCCACTGGCCGCCCTCCCACAGGGGAAAGGGAGTCGCGATCACGCGACCCCCGCCCCCGTTTCCACGGCGCGGTAACTGCGTGCGTGGCGGATCACCTCCCGAGTAGGGGGAGGTCAATCCTTAAGGCCAGGGGGTGAGCGACATGAGCAAGGCGGCGCAGCCAGCGAACCTCAAGCTCCTGCACGGGCGCGGCGAGGGACGAGACAGCGGCGGCCGGAAGGTCCAGAACGGGCCGGGCTTCAAGCGCGAACCGCCGAACCCGCCCATCTGGCTTGAGGGCGAGGCGCTGGACCTGTGGCGGCGGATCACGCCGGAACTGACACGTCTCGAACTACTCAAGCCCGAGGATGCCGAGGTCTTGGCGACCTACTGCGAGTTGTGGGTGGACTTCGTCGAGGCCACGGCGACGCTCAAGCGGGAGGGCTACTACATCGAGGCCCGGCAGGGCACCCTCAAGCATCCGGCGGTGGGCATCAAGCACCAGGCGGCCCGCGAACTGCGAGCGATTGCCGCCCACTTCGGCCTGACTCCCTCGACCGAGCAGGCGCTCGCGAGGGGTGGGGCGGATGACGACGAAGGGAACCCGTTCGACTAGCGCGAACCCGCGGTCGGGCGACCCGCGGAAGCGGGCGGCGGCACAGCAGATCAAGGACCTCAAGCTGTCCCCGGAGGTCCACGCCTACCTCGTAGACCGGGGCATCCCGCTCCCGACCTGCCCACCAGCGATCAAGACGCCGGAGCCGCGGAACGTCCGGGGCGCGGCGTTCGACTTCGAGCGGGTCGACCGGGTGCTGGCGTCGTTCAAGGCGCTGACACACGTCAAGGGCCGGTGGGCAGGTCAGCCGCTCACGCCCGACCCGTGGCAGATCGCCTACGTCATCGCCCCGGTCTTCGGTTGGGTCCGCTGGGACGACGAGGCGGGTTCATACGTCCGGATCATCCGTGATCTGTACGTGGACGTGCCGCGCAAGAACGGCAAGTCGACCCTGTCGGCCGGAATCGCCATCTACATGGCGTGCGCGGACGGGGAGCAGGGTGCGGAGGTCGTCACCGCGGCGACAGGCAAGGACCAGGCCAAGTTCGTTTTCACGCCGATCAAGACCCTCGCCGAGAAGGCCCCGGCACTCAAGGGGCGCGTCAAGGCGTACGCCGAGAAGGTCGTTCACATCCGGTCCGCGTCGACCATCATCCCCGTCTCGTCGGTGGCGGATGCGCAGCACGGCGCGAACATCCATTGCTCGATCGTGGACGAACTGCACGTTCACAAGACGCCGGACCTCGTAGAGACGATCGAAACCGGACGCGGGTCGAGAACCCAGCCGCTGTCGGTGACCATCACGACGGCGGACAGCGGCAAGCCGGGAACGATCTACGACCGGAAGCGGCGGTACGTCGAGCGCCTCGCCCGCGGTGCCATCAAGGACCCCCACTGGTACGGCGTCGTGTGGGCGGCATCCCGCGACGACGACCCGTTCGCCGTCGAGACGATGAAGAAGGCGAACCCCGGCTACGGCATCAGCCCGTCGGCCGCCTACCTCAAGGCCGAGGCCAAGAAGGCGAAGAACGACCCGGCCGCCCTCGCCGCGTACCTGAGGCTCCACTTAGGCATCAGGACGAAGCAGGTCACGGCCTACGTCAGCCTCGACACATGGGACGCGAACGCGGGCGACCTGTCGTTCGCCGATGAGGCCAACCTCAAGGGCCGGATGGCGTACGGCGGCCTCGACCTCGCCTCGGTGTCCGACCTGACGGCCCTGTGCTGGGTACTTCCGCGCACAGACGGCGGCTACGACGCCCTCTGGCGTCTATGGGTGCCCGAGGACGCGTTGGACGACCTGAACAACCGCACAGCGGGCGAAGCGTTGGTCTGGTTAGGCCGCGGATGGCTCCGGACCACGCCGGGCAACGTCACGGACTACGCCTACGTGCGGAAGGCCATCAACGAGGACGCCGAACTACTCAACGTGCAGTCGATCGGGTACGACCGCTGGAACTCATCCCAACTCACGATCGAACTGACCGACGACGGCCTCCAGATGGTGAAGGTCGGGCAGGGATACGCCTCCATGTCCGCCCCACTCAAGGAGTGCAAGCGCCTCCTGCTGTCGGGACAGTCGTCCAAGGTTCCGATGATCCAGCACGGAGGCGTCGGTCCGATGCGGTGGATGACCGACAACCTCGCGGTGGCGACTGATGCCGCCGGAAACGTCAAGCCTGACAAGGAAAACGCCGCAGACAAGATCGACGGCTGGGCCGCGCTCGTCATGGCGATGTCCGAGGCGATGGCCGGGACCAAGCCGCAGGAATCGGCATACGAGAGCGACAGCGGCCTGCTGGTCGTATGAGGGGAGTTGACCATGAAGTACCTCAAGCGGCACGTCGCCCGGACGGTCCTCGTCGTCACCAAGGGCGAGACGTTCAAGGGCACGCTGGTGGCCGCAGACGCCGACATGGTGGCCCTCGACCATGCCACCGTCCTATCGGGCACCAGCGGCCCGCTTGACGGCCAGGTCGTTGTTCCCATGACGGCCGTGACCTGGGTGCAGGTGGTGTGACAGTGGCCTACGGCATCCGCGACGGCGACATCATCGCCCTCGACAACGACAAGGCGGGCGCGCTCACTATGTCCGTCCCGCTGACGGACTATCGCGCAGGTGGTGACCCGGCCGCCCTGTGGGAGACACAGCCCGCGATCCGCACCGTGACGGGTGAGATCGCCCGCGAGGTCGGCAGCATTCCGATCAAGCACTACCGCCGGACTTCGGACACCGACCGCGAACGACTGTCCGGGTCACCCATCGCGACCATGCTGCGCTTCCCAGCCCCGGGAACCGGGGCGGCCCGATGGTTCGAGCAGATCATCCTCGATCTTGCCGTCCATGATCGCTGGGCGGCGCTCATCGGCTACGACGCCGAACGCGACCGCCTCGCGCTCAAGCGGCTGCCTGCCCACCGCGTCGCCATCGGCGTCAACGGAGGTGAGCGGGTCGGCGTCTGGTACTTCCCGCCGAGTAGCGAGCCGGTGTTGATCCCCCTCGACCGCGTCGTGTTCGACATCGCACCGTCGGCCCTGCCGGACGACCAGCAGGCCAACCGACTCACAGTCTCGTCCCGTCTGCTCACCCTCTCGGACGTGGCCGACGAGCTGAACGCGGTCACCGAGTGGCGGCATCAGGTGCTCAAGAACGGCGCGAGAATCCCGGCGGTCATCGAACGACCGACCGATGCGCCCAAGTGGTCCGATACCGCTTTCGAGCGGTTCAAGACGGGGATCGACCAATACAAGCGAGGCGGTGGTAACGAGGGCGGATTCCCGATTCTTGAGGATGGGATGAAACTCAGGGCAGCCGAAGTCTTCAATCCCAAGGACTTCGACACGGCCGGGATGCGGAACCTGACACTCCTTGAGGCGTGTCTGCTGTTCCACTATCCGCCCGAGCTCCTGGGTGCGCGCGAAGGGACGTACTCGAACGTCGAGGCGTATCGGGAGGCGAAGTATCGGGACGTCCTCGGCTCATGGATCGTGAACCTTGAGCAGGCGTTGAACGTCGGCCTGGTCGAGTCCAAGTTCATGGGGTCGGACGAGTACGTCGAGCTGGATGTCGACGCCAAGCTTCGCGGCACGTTTGAGGCTGAGTCCAAGGCGTTCCAGACAGCGACCGGGCGACCGTGGATGCTCACGAACGAGGCACGCGCCAAGAAGAACCTTCCGCCGATCGAGGGCGGCGACGAACTCGTCACCCCGCTCAACGTTCTCGTGGGCGGTCTCGCCAACCCGCGCGACACGGCCCCCGACGACAACACCCCAAAAGGGCAGACCGGGCGGGAATGAAGGCCGCCCGCCCGGCGGACCTGGGGACTATCGAGGCGGAACGCGGCGCAGCCCTCGTCCGACTGACCGTCTTCTGGGAACAACAGGCCAATCGCATCCGATCAGCCCTCGACCTCAAGTCGATACCGAATGTCTCCGACGCCTTCGACTACGACGCCGAGACCGCAGCCCTTGAGCCCCTACTGCGAGCCACGATGCAACGTCTCGCCGAGGCCGGGGCATGGGACGTCCTAGACAAGTGGAACCCCGACAGCGAGGGCTGGTCGCCCGAGATGGTCGAGGCATACATCGCCAAGGCCGCAGCGACGAACGCGGGGCGCTGGTCGACCGCCATCGCAGACGGCCTCGCCGCGACGGTCGCGGACGACCCGGCGGGCGCGGTCGATCGGATCAAGGAGTTCCTGTCCGACCACGCCCTGGCCGTCGCCCTCGCGGGCGCGTTCACCACCGGCGCGCTCTCGTTCGGTGCCTACGACGCGGCGAGCAAGTCGGGCCTACGTCGCAAGACATGGCGGGTCACATCGAAGAACCCCCGACCCTCCCATGCCGCGCAGAACGGCGAGTCAGTCGCGATCCACGACGTGTTCTCCAACGGACTCAGGTGGCCCGGCGACCACTACGGGAACGCGGCCGAGAACGCCAACTGCACCTGTCGGCTCGACTACGGGCCGTAACACGAGAGGAACCTCTGATGACGGTCACCATGACCAAGGCGGCCCGCGTGGTCGTCAAGGCCGTAGGCCCCACCGACCCGGCCGAGAAGGCAAACGACAACGGCCTCGGCCCCGGCGAGTTCCGGGCGCTGGTGTCGGTCTTCAACAACGTGGACGCGTACGGCGACGTCGTAATGCCTGGCGCGTTTACCGACGTCCTCGCGGACTACGCGGCGCGCGGCGTCCCGATCCCCGTCTTGTGGTCCCACCAGTGGGCCGACGTGTTCTCGCACATCGGAGCCGCCGACCCGTCGAAGGCCACCGAGACCGACGAGGGACTCGAGGTTGTCGGCGCGCTCGACGTCGACTCCCCCATTCCTGAGGCCGCCGCCGTTGCCCAGCAGGTCCACCGCCTCATGGCACAGCGTCGCGTCGGGCAGTTCTCGTTCGCCTTCGACGTGGCCGAGGCCGGGTGGGGCACCCGTGGCGAGGGCGACAGCGAACGCGAGGTCTTTGAACTGCGCAAGTTCTCGGCCCTCCACGAGGTCGGCCCCTGCCTCGTCGGCGTCAACCGCGACACCCGCCTCGATGACGTCAAGGCGCTTCGCGCCGAGTACCCCCGGCCGACCAAGGCCGATACCCCACAGCCCCCCGGGTCCCCCGCAGACCCGGACCCCGCACAGGAACCGCCCACCACGACCGAGAACCCGCCCGGGGACGCCCCCGGCGATGACGGCGAAACGCACGCCGCCAAGGGCCTCGACCCGCGGAGCGTCGCACTCCTCGCGGACATCGCCGCGCTCGGCTGACACCGACCGGCAATCCCAACCATCCCCCGGCCCCCGCTCTACACGGCGGGGGCCTTGTCATGCCCACGAAAGGAACGACATGACTCTCATGCTTGCGACGCTCGAAAAGGAGCGGAACGAGATCCTCACCGAGGTTCGCAACCTCGCCAAGGCGGCCGAGGACGCCGGTCGCGGCTTCACCGACGACGAGCAGGCGACCGTCACCGAGCGCCTGGCGAAGGCCGGCGAGGTCAACGACAAGATGAAGGCCCTCAAGGCGGTCGCCGCGACGGGCGATCAGATCGCGGACCTGATGGGCAAGGCCGACGCCGACGCCCTCAACGAGCAGGTCCTCAATGGTGCCCGGATCGGGTTCGGCGGCAAGGCGACGTCGGTCGGTCGGATGTTCACCGACTCCGACGGCTACAAGGCCCTGATGAAGCACCACAACGGCTTCATCGGCGAGTCCGTCAAGGGCATCTCCATGCCCGCTGTCCAGATCGGCGGCTTCAAGAGCCTCCTGACCGGCAGCAACCGCACCGACGGCGCTGGCGTTCTGGTGCAGAACGACAACCTCGGCGTGGTCGAGTACCGAGAGCCCTACACGGGCGGTATCCGCGACCTCGTCACCGTCGGCAGCACCGGCTCCGACAAGGTCGAGTACGCGCAGGTCATCCCGGAGGGTGTCGACCCGAACGGCACCAAGTCGAACGCGCGCGGCGTCTACGAGGCGACGACCGAGGACCCCGTCGGCAGCGGCAACCCCGCCGTGACGGCGAAGCAGGCGGGCGTGAAGCCCAAGAGCAAGATGACGTTCCGGAAGCAGTCCGCCGACGTCATCACCGTGGCCCACTGGATGCCCGCCACCAAGCGCGCGCTCTCCGACGTCAAGCAGCTCCGGACCCTCATCGACGCATTCCTGCGGACCGGCGTCGCCCGCGAGTTCGAGCGACAGATGCTCAAGGGCGACAAGGACAACCCGGCGGACGCTCAGTACGAGGAGTTCGACGGCCTCCTCAACATCACGGGCACGCAGTCCCAGCCGTGGGCCGGGAACGTCATCCGCACCGCGCGGAAGATGATCACCAAGGTTCGCGACAAGGGCGGCCTGCTGACCGCCTTCGCCGTGTCCCCTGCGGTGAACGAGGCCATCGACCTCCTTCAGGACGCGCAGGGTCGGTTCTTCGGAAACGGCCCGTTCTCGCAGGGTCCTCAGACCCTCTGGGGTCGTCCCCGGATCGAGGTCCCGGACCTCGATGACGACAAGATCATCGGCGGCGAGTGGTCGACCCTCGTCCTGTGGGACCGCGAGGACACCACCCTGACCGCGACCGACTCGCACGAGGACTTCTTCGTCCGGAACCTCGTCGCGGTCCTCGCCGAGGCCCGGGCCGCGTTCGGTGCCCTCAACCCCCAGCTCATGTGCGTGGGCGAAATCGAGGACCCGGAGGCCCCGGTCTACCCGACGACCCCGGCGGACGACGGCGAGGGCTGACCCACTCCTGACCCAACCCCGCCCGGCCGCCTCCTGTGCCGCCGGGCGGGGCGGTCGGTCCTACACGAAAGGAGCGGGCCATGCCCGTGGAAATCATCAACGGGGTACGCGTCAACCGCCGTGACCTCGGCCGCTACCCGGGAACGGAGCGCGACGCCGACGACGCGACGCGGCTCACGCAAGGGGACATCGACGCGGCCCGCGTCGAAGCGCAGGAGGCTGCTGTCAGCAACCTCGCCCACATGGTCGACGAGGGCGTCGACCCGGAGGTCGTCGAGGCCATTCGGGCCGTGATCGAGGCGAGCGCCGACGAGGTCGCGGACACGGCCGCATACGTCGCCGCCCTACTCAGCCAGGACGCCACGGCCGCCGACGCAGAGGCCGACGCCGAGGCAGAGGCCGACGCGCCGACGGAGGCCGAGCCGGAGACGCCGACCCGCAGCCGGTCACGCAAGGGCTCTAGCCGCTAGGAGGTGGGGCGGATGCCCGAGGAATCCACTCCCCTGTTGTGTCCGCCCGATGACCTCGCCGCCAAGTTGCGGGTGTCTGCCACGGACGCCCGCCTCCTCGTCGCCCTCCGGGCCGCCTCGTCGCGGTTCCGGGGGGCGGTGCGGTGGCAGGTCCACAAGGTCGACACGACCATCCTCGCCAACGGCACCGGAACCCGAGACATGATCCTCCGGGCGCGCGACGTGACCGACGTCAGAACCGTTCAGATCGACGGGACGACGGTCGAGGTCGAGTGGGACGCGGACGGCACGCTCATGCGCAGCGACGGCCGCCTTTGGCCCCGTGGCCGCAGGAACATCACCGTCGATCTGACCTATGGCTTCGACCCGATCCCGGACGACATCGCGGTCGCCGTCCAAGATCAGGCCGAGGTCGTCTACAACATCATTCGCGGCCTGTCGTCCAAGCAGGTCGGCGGCATCACTCTCTCCTACGGCCAGGCCGAAGCGGTCGGCGTCTCGCAAGGGTGGGTCGACGCCGTCGAGCGATACCAGCTCGGAGGTCGCGCATGATCTTCAACCAGTCCGTCGTGCGCGTCCGGGCAGGAACGCGTCTCACCCGTGCCGGTGATGAGGTAGCCGATTGGTCGGACGGCGCTGTCTCCCGTGTCCTGATCGAACGTCTCTCGGTGCAGCCGAACATCCAACAGGAAGCGGTCGACGGCACGGCCGACACCCGGATCACCGGATACCGGGTGCTTTCCGAGCCTGGCACAACGCCGGACATCACCGCTCTTGATCGCCTTGAGTATCGCGGCCAAGCGCACGCGGTCACTGGCGATGTCGCCTACTGGCCCGACCCCCACGGCGATGACCACATCGAGTTCTTGATGACGGCATGGGAGGGGGCGTGACATGGCCTGGAACGTCACCTTGGACCGCGCAGGCATCGGCCGCATCCTCATGACCGGAGAGATTCCCGAGGCCGTGAGCGCCCGGGCCGAAGCCATCGCGACCAACATCCGCTCACGCCTTCCCGATGACGGCCTCGGCGAGGTAGTGGTCGAGCGGTACACCACGGATCGCGGAGCAGCCGCCGTGATCGTCAAGCACCCGCGAGCCGTCGGCTTGCAAGCGAAGTACGGGATCATCACCACCGCCGCCTCGGCTGCGGGCCTGTCCGTGAGGGGCCGCTGATGGCCCGGCCGATCACGGTCTACGGGGACGCACCGGCAACGATCGCGGTCACTCTCCGGGCTGACCTGTCCGCCCGGCCCGAACCGTACGCCGACGGCGTCGCGGTGGGCACGCGCACCCCGGACGACCGTCGACCCCTATCCGGGCCGACGCCCCTCGTGGTCGTCAGCCAGGACGGCCCGGGATACGTCCAGAACCGCGCGAACACGCGCGTCCCGATCCGCGTCAGCGTGTGGCACGCCACCGATGACGACGCCTACGACCTCGCGCAGCTCGTTCACGCGCTGGTCACCACATACGCGGGGCCGGTTGTGCGGTCGGTCCTGCCCGGTGTCGCACCAACCAGGGCCGCCGACCCGGACACCGGAGAGCCGATGGCCTGGTTCACCGTCACGGCCAACCTCAAGCCGCACGACCTGTAACACGACGCCCATAGGAGGGGCACAACATGACCGGAAACACCGAAAACGCCCGTCTGTGGGCGGATGCCGACGTCTACGTGACGCCGGACCTGGCCGCCACCGAACCGGCGACCGTCGACACGGCATTCGCCGCCGCGTGGGGCCTCGTCGGCCTGCTCAACGGCGAGGAAGGCTTCACGACCGCCCGCGAGGAGGAGACCAACGACCACTTCGCTTGGGGCGGCATCCTCGTCCGCACGTCCCGCCGGAACTTCAAGCTGACGCGCACGTTCGTCGCCTTGGAGGACAACGCGACCACTCGATCCCTCATCTGGCCCGGCAGCCCCGCCGGGAAGCTCATCGTCCCGCGCCCCGTGCCGGTCAAGGTCGCCTTCGAGACGCGCGACGGCGAGACCAAGCGTCGCCTCATCACGAAGCGGTACGCCGTCATCACGGTCGACGGCGACGAGACCGAGAACGAGACGGACCTGACCTCCGTCACCCTCCTCGCGACCATCTACCCGACCGCGACCGGCGAACTGTTCACCGAGCAGAAGTCCGACGAGGAAGGCGACTGACCCACGGACACGGGCGGGGCAGGTCACCACGACTGCCCCACCCAAGCCGTTCCTAGACCCCCGGCCAGGGCGCGTTCGCGGTGTCCGCGTCCTGGCCGGGTCATACCCGCACGGCACCGCAGACACCGCAGGAGGGCAGCCATGCCCAGGATCACCGTCACCGATGCCGCCGTCCGTGCCGAGGCAGAGCGACGCGGCATCACCGCCGACGACCTCACAGGACTCATGGAGTCGGTCATCCGGCGCGACCTCGCGCAGGCACGGGCGGACGCGATCAACGCCGCCAAGAAGCCACCCGCCACCACCACGGCGGAGGGACCGGATCACTTGACGATCACGGTCGAAATCACCCACGGCGACCGAGTGCTCGGGGTCACCCAGCAGCACGTCGCCATCCCTCGAAAGGACACCGTATGAACCAGCACAACGACAAGCCGACCGTCGACTTCAACCTCGACACCTACCGGAACGAGGTCGAGACGAACCCGTTCGTCGTCGTCCACGGCGGCAAGCCGTTCACGTTCCCCCACCTCGACGAGCTCGACGGGTGGCAGATCGCCGAAGCGTTCGCGGGCGGTCAGGCCGGGGCCGACGTCGAGGTCATCAAGACCGCCCTCGGCGAGGACTTCGCGAAGTTCAAGAACGCCGCCAAGCTCCGCCGTGGCCCGATGAACGCCATGCTCAAGGCCTACCTCGCCCACTGTGGGATCGACTCGGGAAACTGACCAACCTCGTACAGGTCGCGGCGCGCTACCCGCACGAACTGCGAGCGGACTTCCGCCGGTTCTACGGAATCCCTTTCTCAGATGTCGTGCGGGGGCGCGTCTCCCTGTCCGAGGGCGTGTCCCTGTTCGTAGACCTACTCGCGAACCCCAACTCCTCGGTAGCCCGTGCCCTCAACGGCGACGAGCGTCCGTGGCTGATCGGTGACTACCTAACCGCGCATGTGTGGTCCGCCCTCACGGGCGAGAAACACCCGGCATTGCCGAAGAACGCGAAGCGGTCGCAGCGCGACCCCGAGCGCGCCGCCGCCCGCCGCCGAGCCATCGAACGGAAGCGGCAACGCGAGCGCGACATCGCGGAGGGCCGGATCACCTAACCAGAAGGAGGTCCGGCATGGACACCGTCGGCTACGCCGCCCTACAGGTCATCCCCTCCATGAAGGGCGCGAAGGCGGCCATCGAGGGCGACCTGTCCGCCGTTGGCACGGCGACGGGCCGACGGGTCGGGACATCCATCGGTAGCGGCCTCACCTCCACCCTGCGCGGCGTGGCGACGACTGCGGTTGCCGCCGTGGCAACGGCAGTCGGCGTCTCCTTGACCAAGGGCTTCGGACGCCTCAAGCAGATCGACCAGGCCACCGCCAAGCTCACCGGCCTCGGGCACAGCGCCAAGGCGGTCGACAAGATCATGTCGAACGCCTTGAAGTCTGTGCGGGGAACCGCCTTTGGCTTGGGCGATGCGGCTTCCGTTGCCGCGAACGCCGTCGCATCGGGCGTCAAGCCCGGCAAGGACCTTGTCGAGACGCTGTCGCTGATCGCTGACTCGGCCACCATCTCCGGCCGCTCACTCGGCGAGATGGGCGCGATGTTCAACAAGGTCGCGGCGGCCGACAAAATCCAGATGGACGTCATCAACCAACTGCATGACGCGGGCGTCCCGGCCCTCGCCCTGCTAGCCAAGCAGATGGGCGTCACGAACTCCGAGGCTGCCAAGCTCGCATCCGAGGGCAAGATCAACTTCTCCATCTTCAAGGCTGCCATGAAGGACGGCCTTGGCGGGGCGGCGCAGCAGTCGGGCAACACCTTCACGGGAGCCCTCGCGAACGTGTTCGCGTCCCTCGGACGCGTCGGCGCGAACCTGCTCGGCGGCGTCTTCCCGAAGATGGCCCCGCTGTTCCAAACAGTTGCAACGGCACTCGGTCCTCTAGAGGACCGGGCGTCAGCAGTCGGTGACGTCATCGGTTCCAAGGTCGCGCCGGTCATCGACAAGGTGATGTCGGCGCTTGAACGCGGCCTGCCGACCATCAACGGGGCCGCCGGAATCATCGCGCCCCTCGGGGCGGCATTCGCAGCCCTCGGCGTGTCCGGCCTCGGCCCGCTGATTGGGATGGTGCCCGGCCTCGGCGGCCTCGGTGGTGCTCTCTCGGCCCTTGGCGGACCTGTCGGGATCGCCGTCGCCGCCTTCGCCGGACTCGTTGCCACGTCACCGGAGTTGCGGGCCGCCGTCAGTGACCTGATCGCCACCCTCGCCCCGGCGGTGCAGCAGTTTGCGACGTCGGTCCTGCCGCCCCTGACACAGGCCATGGCCGAGCTGATGCCGATCGTCACCGACCTCGCGACGCAGTTCGTGACCGGGCTGACGTCAGCCATCACAACCCTCGCGCCGACGATCACCAACCTCGTGACGTCGGTCGTATCGCTGATCGCCCCGCTAGCCGGGAACGAGGCCGCAGTCAAGGCGGTTGTGGCCGCGTTCGTCGCCTGGAAGGCCGTCATGCTCGGCCTTGCCGCCAAGACGTTGATCGCGTCGATTGCCGCCCAGACGAAGGCACTGTGGACGTCCACCACGGCGTGGATTGCCAACAAGCGGGCGATGGTCGTCAGCGCGGCCCAGACCGCCTACCTCCGCGCGCTCTATGCCGTGGACATGGTTCAGGCCATCGGCCGGTATGTCGTGTCCCAGGCGGCCCTGATCGCGGCCTACGCACGGCAGGCCGTCGTCACAGCAGCAACCACCACGGCGATGGTCGCCCAGCGGGTCACTATGGTCGCGATCACCGCAGCGTCGAAGGCATGGGCGGCCGCTCAATGGCTCCTCAACGCAGCATTGAGTGCAAATCCGATCGGCGTCGTCATCGCCCTCGTGGCGGGGCTCGTGGCCGGGGTCGTCCTCCTGTGGCGCAACTCGGAGACCTTCCGGACCGTGGTCACCGCCGCGTGGGCGGCAGTTCAGACCGCTGTCGTGGTCGCCGGACAGGCCATCTGGTCAGTCATCCAGAAGGTGACCTCCGTTGTCCTGACCTTCGCTCAGTTCACGCCGCTGGGATTCATCGTCAAGAACTGGCGGGCCATCCTCTCGTTCTTCCAGTCGATCCCGGGCCTCATCCGGGGTGTCTTCGGCGGGGCGGCAGGATGGCTCAAGGCAGCCGGGTCCGCAATCGTCAACGGACTGCGTAGCGGGATCACCGGGGCGTGGTCTGCGGTGACGTCATGGCTCGGCGGCGTCCGTAGCCGCGTGACGGGTGCGCTGTCCGGCGCTGCGTCGTGGCTGACCGCCATCGGTCGCGCCGTCATCACCGGACTCCGGAACGGGATCACCGGGGCCTGGTCGACCGTGACGTCATGGCTCGGCGGCGTGGCGGGCCGGGTCAAGGGCGCTATCGGCGGTGCGGCCTCGTGGCTGACCAGCGCCGGTGCGGACGTGGTCCGAGGCTTCATCAGCGGACTTGAGAGCATGGCCGGCTCTGTGGTGTCCGCCGTCAAGCGGACGATCACGGACAAGTTGCCCGGGTTTGTCAAGAAGGCGCTCGGGATTCACTCGCCGTCGCGCGTGTTCCGCGCTATCGGCAAGTGGGTGCCTATCGGTCTCGCCAAGGGCATCCGCGACGGCGCGAGCGGTGTCGACGCTGCTGTCAAGGACCTGATGGGCCGCCTCGACAAGGCGGTCAAGAAGGGCAGCAAGGAGTCCAAGAAGTTCGCCAAGGCCGCGAGCACGATCCTCAAGGCACAGACCAAGCAGACGAAGTCGATATGGCAGGGCGGTGCGCAGGCAGGCACCGATGCCCTCCTGGCTTCGCTCGGCAAGACCGGCGAGTTCAAGAAGGGCGCGGCGATTCAGACCGCCACCCTCAAGGACTTCGCCAAGGCTCGTGAGGTTCTGGTTGAACGTCTCGGCAACGCCCAACAGCAGCTCGCCGCCGCCATCCAACTCCGCGACGACTTCAAGTCATCTGTGGTCGATGGAATCCGCGCCTACACCTCACTCCTGAACGCACAGGGGCAGGTCAACAAGTACGGGTTCCAGCAGGCGGTTAGCGCGCAGGACATCATCACGTCGATGACCGAGCGCCTCCGGGTCGCTCAAACGTTCAGCGCCAACATGGCGTCCCTGCTCGCCTCTGGGCTGAACCAGCAGACGTACAAGGAACTGATCGAAAAGGGGCCGGAGGCGGCCGGTGCATACGCACAGGCGCTAGTCGATGGCGGTCCGCAGATGGTGGGTCAGGTCAACTCCCTGACGGACCAGATCAACGTGGCTGCCAACCAACTCGGCACCGACTCGGCGGCGGTCCTGTACCAGTCCGGCGTCAATGCTGCCCAGGGCCTCGTGACCGGTATCGAATCGCAGATCGCGGCTGTAGAGGCTGCGGCGGACCGGATTGGAAAGAGTATCGCGAAGGCCGTCAAGAAGGCCCTCAAGATCAAGTCGCCGTCTCGCGTTCTGTCTGCGATCGGTCAGTGGATTCCCGCTGGCCTTGCCGTCGGCATGTCGGCCACGTCCAAGGTTCGGCAGGTCACGGCCGCCGCGACGTCCCTCGCATCGACGGCGGCGGACGCCCTGCGGTCCCGTGTGCAGGACGCCGAAAACGCAGCCTCGGCCGTGAGCAACGCGCTCACGGTCACCGAGCTGCCAAAGCCCCGCCCGCCCTACATCCCGCCCCCGGGCGGACCGGAGGACGGCGCTGGCGGCGGTGGCGGTGGCTACGGCGGCCCGCGTGTCGTGGTGCAGCAGACGATCAACAACCCCCAGGCGGAGCCGACGTCGAAGACGATCGACGCCGCCTCGCGAACCCTCGGATTGGTAGGTGCTGTCTGATGGGCATGGGCACATACACCCTCGACGGGGTGCCGCTCGATGACCCGGCGGGCCGGTGGATGCTCAGCGACTCCACGCTGCTCGGCCCCCTGCCTGCCCCGTCGTTGTCAGCCGTGAAGATCCCCGGGATTCACGGGACAGTGCCGACGCCACCGACGACGCGGGACGCCGGATCACACACCGTCGGCCTTATCGTCACCGACAACAACGAGGCCGGTGCGGCGACGGGCGATCACCAACAGATGCGCAAGAACCTCTCAGCGCTCTATGCCCTCGCCACACCGGTCGGTCGGTTGCCCGTGCTTCGCTACATCCCACATCTCGCGGTCACCCCCCGCGATGCGCGTGTCCGGCTTCTTGCAGCCATTGAACCCGAGATGGCCGACCCGTACACGGCAAGGATCACGCTGCCCTTCGACCTGCCGGAGGTCTTCTGGCGCGAGAGCGTGGAACATACCTTCGCCTCGGAGGCGGTAGCGGCATGGGAGGCAAGCCCCGATGAACTCAACGGCAGCACGGGCACCATTGCCGATCCAGTGTTCCTGTGTACCGGCCCCATGACGTCGTGTGTGATCACGGACTTTGCCACGGGCAAGGTGCTGACGTGGAACGGGAACGTTGCCGCCGGGCAACGACTCCGCCTGGAGCCCGCCAGCATGAAGGCATACCGCACGGTCGGCGAGCAATGGACCGGCGGCACCGATGTGTCCGGCGGCCTATCAACTGGACCCGGCGGCTTTGACCTCAATCCCAACGCAGCCGGGGAGATTGGCTGGACCCTCGCCCGTACCGGCGCAGGGGTGACCCAAGCGCGCGTTAGGAGGGCGTTCCTGTGATGCATCTGCGCCTCGTCGCCTACGCGCCTCTCGGCGCACGGATCGGTGTCCTGCCTGATCCGCTCTCGTTCACGTTCACGGACCCCTTCGGCTCCGACCTGTCGACCCTCTCGGTTGAGTACGCGAAGTTAGGCCGGGGATTCAGCATCCTCGAATCCCGGCCCGAGATCGCGGTCGAGTGGTGGGACGGCAACGCATGGGTCGAGCCGGCCGACGGTCGTCTCCATGTCGTCAAGCGGGCGTGGGACAGCAAGGACGAGGGCGCGCAGGCGCGGAAGTACGACGCCGTCGGCATCGGATGGCTGGCCCGCAAGGCCCGGGTGTGGACCGGCGTCAACATGAACAGCAACGGTCAGCGGCAGTTCAACGAGGCGACGGCAGGCGCGATCGTGGGGACCGTGTTCGATGACGCCCAGGCGCGCGGGTGGGGTCCGGGCCTGACCCGTACGTTCACGGCATCCCTGGACTCGGCCGGACAGCCGTGGACGCAGGCCGCAACGCTCTCGTTCGATCCGTCCTCCGACCTCGACGCGATGATCGCCGCCCTTGTGAACCAGGGCCTCGCCGAGGTGTCGTGGACCGGCAGGCAACTCAACCTCTACAACCCCGACACCGCGCTCGCCCGCGACCTGACGACCGGCCTCGCGCCAATCTGGATTCGCCACAACGACGGGATCACTGCGGCCCCCGAGGAGGGGTCGATCGAGGAACTGGTCACCTTCGCGCGACTCGTAGGCGACAACGGCGCGACGTGGGACGTCACCAACCCGGCAGCGGACACCACCTACGGCCGACTCGAGGGCTATGTCACGCAGTCGGGCGTGAAGGACGAGGGCACCGCGCTCCTACTCGTCGACCAGGCGCTACAGGCCGGTGCGTCCGAGCGGTTGCAGTTCACGCGCGAGTTCGACACCGCCGCCTCGCTACTGCGCCCGTTCGCCGACTACCGGCCCGGCGATTGGGTGTTCGTGGACCGAGAGGACGGCGACAGCGTGACGCGGGAGCGGTCCCGCATCGTGCAGGTGTCCCTCACCTCGGACGCGGAAACCGTGAAGGGCCACGTCACCCTGGGGACCCGTCTCGATGACCTGCTCGCGCGCCTGGCGCGGCGTACGTCGGCGGTGACCGGCGGCGCATCTGCCGGGGGCACGGGCGGGCAGCCGTACCCAGGACCGGACAGCCGTTTGCCCGCCCAGGTGCTCGGCCTTGTCGCGTCCTCGGACGCCTACCTCGACGCACTCGGCGACGCGCACGCCCGCGTCGCCCTCGATTGGGCAGACGTCACCACTGACGACGAGGGCGTCCTGCTCTCGATCCGTGGCTACGAGGTCTGGCGGCGGATCGGTGTCGGGCAATGGACCAAGGTCACGGACGTTGTCGAGTCCGGGGTCGAGCTGTCGCCTCTGCCGATCAACCAAACCCAGCAGTATCGGGTGCGGGCCGTGTCGATGGACTACGTTCTCGGCCCGTTCTCGGAGGTCGAGGGGATCACGACCGCATGGGACACCATTCCCCCGCCGACACCATCGACTCCTGTCCTCAGCGAGTCGATGGGCATCATCACCGTTGCGTGGGACGGGCGCGACGAGCACGGCCTGGGGATGCCGCTCGACTTCGATCACTGTCGCGTCACGTTCGACGGCGATCAGGTCGGCCGGGTCGGCACAGGCACCGGCGAGGACACAGCGGTGTTCGCAGACCGGCCCTATGACGTCCCGATCCAGGTCCGGCTCATCGCAGTCGACAGGTCTGGCAACGCCTCCGACCCCTCGGCTTCCGCCACGGTGACACCTCGTCGCATTGTCGAAGATAACATCGGCGACGGCGCGATCACGGCCGCCCTGTTGGCGGCAGCGGTCAAGGCGTCGATTGTGGATGCTCAGACCGCCGCAGAGGACGCCCAGGACGCGGCCACCGCCGCCGCCCTCGCAGCGTCGAACGCTCAGGGGACCGCCGACGGCAAGAACAAGGTGACCTATGGGCCGACCCCGCCAACGGCGACCACGCCCGGAGCCATCGGTGACATGTATTACGTCATGTCGGGCAGCGATGTGGTCAGCCTGTACGTCTGCCAGGGATGGAGTGGCCCGAACTTCTTGTGGTCAGAAATGGCGTTGACGAACAGCGTCATCGCCAGCCTCGACGCAGGCAAGATCACCACCGGCTACCTCAGCGCCGACCGCGTCGCGGTCGGGACGCTGACCGCAGCCCAGCTCGTGGCTGGCACCATCACGGCCGCCTCCGGGGTGATCGCGGACGCCGCGATCACCAACGCGAAGATCGCGGATGCCACGATTCAGAGTGCCAAGATCGCATCCCTAGATGCAGGGAAGATCGCGACCGGCATTCTAGATGCCGCCCGGATCGGAGCGAACTCGATTACGACGGCGAAGCTCGCGGCGACCGCCATCGACGGAATGACGATCACGGGTGCCATCATCCGTACGGCGGCATCCGGTCAGCGGGTTCAGCTCGACACGTCAGGGCTCCAATCGTTCAACTCATCGAACAGCGTCACCGCCACACTGTCGGCCGCCTCGGGAGGACTCACTCTGAGTGGGAGCCTGGTCGTGTCTGGCTCGATATCGACTGCGCTCAGCGGCAAGCGGATCTATGTCGGCACCGTGTCCGGCACGAGCGGCTTCTACGTCTACACCGGCAATAGTGGCGAGACTGCGCCCGGCGCGATCTATGGAGAAGACGGCTATGCAAACACCGTCATCCAGTCTCCAAATATCGGATATGGACAGGCGCGAATCGGTCTTGGCGCGTCGTCTGCATACGGTGCTCGCTCATACACAGAGGTCAGTGCACGGGACATCCTGCTATTAGCGAATGGGTCGCAGGTAGCGATGACCGGGGACGGTCACACGCAGATAGCCGGGGTCGGGAAACTGACCGTCGATTACGACATGGGCGTCGAGGTCTATAGCGCCATCACACTCATCGAGAATGTTGTTTGCGCCAAGACGCTATCGCTAAGCGGAGGCGGGAGCTTTGTCCAGTATGGCGGCGCTAACTCGTTCATCGCTTCCGGTATCACTAACACCGTCTCCTCGGGTATCGCTGTCCAGATCAACACATCGAACAACATCGTGTTTCGCGCATCTTCTGGCCTGAGATACAAGGTCGACGTTCGACCCCTCGCCGATCACCTCGCGGCAGAGGCAACAGAGTCGCAGCACGCCGTCGGAGTGATGGCTGGGGCGGCGGCCCGTTCGTCAGCCGGAGTCGCGCGGACACCGATTCGTGATATCGCGCCGATCATCTACAAGGACCGGCACGAAACCGAGATGCACGCGAAGGGCGAGAAGGGCTGGGAGGCCGAGCCTCGGGATTGGATCGGTTGGTCAGCCGATGACTTCGCGTCGGCCGGATGGGAAGAACTGATCACCCGTGACCCCGAGACCGGGGAGCCGGACTATCTGCACTATGACCGGGTTCTCGCTGCATACGCCCTTGAGATGAATGCCGCCTTGGACTCGATCGAGCGCCGCCTGGGGAACTTGGAAGGGAGGTAACAAGTATGGAGAACGAGACAACGGTCAGCGCCGAGCGCGTGATCGAATCCCTGCGGAAGCAGGTGTCGGATCTTTCCTTCCGTCTGGCCTTGGCAGAGGCCCAACTCGGCGAACAGCAGTCACGACAGGAGAACGAATAGTGGATGCCGTTGCGGCCTCGCTACTCGTGGCCGTGGTCAGCGGATGCGTAGGGATCACGTCCGCTGTCCTCGCCTATCAGTCGGCACGCAGGGCTCGCGAAACGACCCGCCTCGGCGAACTTGAGGACCACCTCGCGCGGTCCGACAGGGACAACCAACTGCTCTACCTCTGGAATCGGCAACTGGTTGACCACATCTACCGGGGCGATCCCCCGCCCCCACCGAAGCCGCCGCCAGGGCTGTTCACCAACTAACCACCCGAGAGGCCCCCCGCATGAACGCGGGGGGCCTTTCGCGTCCCCAAGGGATCACGAATGACCACCTACACAAGGGCCAACAGAACGGCCCAGTGGTTCGGGGAGAAGTACCCCGGATCGCGACTGAACCTGACGGCGGCAACGGCGGTCGTCGTCATCCACACCACCGAGTCGATGACCTGGCCCGACTACGACGGCGGGGCGACCGCGCCGAACTACACGGCCAATCCGAGCAACAGCGAGAAGGCGCTGACCTTCCGGGCTCACTTCGAGGACGAGTGCTCATCCCGCGCCCTCCGCAACCTCGCGGGCGGCGTCGAGACGAACACGCTCAACGCCGTGCAGATCGAGCTTGTCGGCACATGCGACTACGCGAAGCGGTCGACGTGGAACGGCAAGACGGCGGGCAAGGACTACATCTACTGGCCCGCTGCGTCGGATTGGGCACTGCGCGACCTGGGCGAGTTCTTGGCAGACATGCACCGCCGTCACGGCCTGCGCCTGCACTCCCCCGTCGCCGGATGGCTGGCCTACGGCCCCGACAGCCGTCGCCCCGGCGTCAGTCCGGCGTCGTACGGCGCATCCCCCGTCCGCCTCACCGGAGCGGAGTGGAGGCAGTTCACGGGCGTCTGCGGACACCAGCACGTGCCCGAGAACGTCCACGGCGATCCCGGGGCGATCGACATCGGCCGAGTCCTCGCCTTCGCATCCGAGGCCCTTGGAGACGACACGAAGGAGGCGACCATGAAGGCACCCAAGGCGGTCCCGGCGAAGTGGAGCCGGTTCGCGCACCTGATGCCCTACTGCCGCAACAACTCGATCCGGGGCCTCGACGCGGCGAAGCGCGCGGGCTACACCGCGATCGACCTCGACGCGCAGGTCTGCTGGGCCAACAGCTCCCGCAAGCGCCGGGTGATGATCTGCACGCATTGGGGGACGGTCGGCAAGGAGTTCTACGACCCTCTCGGCAAGATCAAGCCCGGAACGAAGTTCGCCGCGTTGACGTGGCCCGAGGTCAAGCGGCTGCGATCCAAGGACGGCAAGGGCTTCCGCATCCACAAGATGAATCGGATGCTGCGCGCTGCCACGAAGCGCGGGCTGCGCGTCGAGGTCGAGGCGAAGGGTCACAAGGCGTTCGCGAAGCGCCCGGGCCTGTGGCGGCGACTCCGCACCGTCGCGGACGCAGTCGGGGCCGACGTGCAGGTCAAGACCCTGACCGGCCTCGGTGGGTCCGCTTCCGCGCGACTCGAGGCCGCCAAGGCGGCCGGCTTCGTGACCATCGTCCTCCCGCGCGGCTCCCGCCGTCTGTCCAAGACCAAGTTCTGGCCAGTCACCGACTACGTTCGCGGCCCCGTCACGTGGGTCGCCTGATGAAAGGAAGGCACCTGATGGCTGACACCCCCACGCAGACAGCGCACCCCTGGCGGGCGACTGTGCGGACCGTGTTCGCGTTCATCGTCGCCGTGGCCGCGATCTGGCCGACCATCGTCGAGGCCGCAGGGGTCAACCCCGGGCTCCGAGTCGTCGCCCTGACGATCGCGGTCGCTGGTGCGATCACCCGCGTGATGGCGCTGCCGGGTGTGGTCGACCTGTTCGCCCGCTTCCGGTTCTTGTCGTGGCTGACGCCCACGCCGACGGAATCGGCGTACAACCGTCGGCCCTACGCCGACGACACCGAAGGCGGCTAGAAAACGGCCCCAGGAACGACGAATGCCCCGCACCTGCCCTAGTGGCCGGGTGCGGGGCGTTTCGTCGCTTCTGGCGGGGTTAGCCGCGGATCGACGCGAGGGCGAAGTCCTTGAACTCCTGAACCGCGCCACCGCCCATGATTCTGGCCGCCCGCTTCGTGCCGTCCTTGTCGCCGCGAACCGGCGCAATCCAATCGGCGTACTCGGTGACCGCGTTGTACGCCGCGTACTGCGTGCCCCGGCCGAACTCGTTCGTGTCGGCCTCAGCGAACAGGTGCCACAGGTCGGACCGCTTGGCGTCCACGGCCGCCTGGCGGTTGTCGCTCTTGGCGTCGGGGATCAGCGCCTTGGTCAGCGCGTCGAACTGATCGTTCGTGAACTCGGCGTCGAGCATCTGCTCCAACTCGGCGGCGAACGCGTCCATGTAGTCGAACGTCAACTCGAGGGCGTGGCGGGCCTCGGTGATCCGACCGGCCATGTTCACCGTGTGACGGATCTTGAACTGCTGGCGGGCGGTGCGGGTCGCCATCGTGAGTTGGTTGGTGCAGGCGAGGCGGATCGGCGTCACGGAGATGGTGAACGCGTTGAACCCGTCGTGCCCGTTCGTCGCGAGGAGGTACAGGTCGTGCGCGTCCTGCCCGGCGACACTGATCCCCTCGGGCATCTTGAGGGCCATGAATACCTTCGCGCCGTCCTTGACGTAGCCCGCGGTGTCGTAGTGCGCGCCGGACACGTCCACGAGGGAATCGAGGAAGTCGAACGTCTCCTCGTTCTGCTGGATCGTGTAGTTGTGGCCGACGTACCCGAGGTACTTCGTCTCGCCGGTCGCCGGGTCGGTGCGGACGGTCGCGACCCGGTTCGGGACCTCGATCCCGCCCGCGGTGAACATCGCCTCCTTGCGGACGTTCCATCCGGCGAGGCCCGACTCGGTCATGGCCTCGGCGGCGGTCATCTGGCCGTTGTCCTTGCGGACGAAGTGGCCGAGGGTCTGCCATGCCGGGGTGCGGGTGAAGGTGGCGGTCGTGGTGGTGTCGTTCATCGGATGCTCCTAGGTGGTTGGGTTACTTGCTGACATCACCAGCTTGCACGTCCACCCGTGCCCACACAAGTCGTTCGTCCAAGTTTTTTAGACGGATTCGGACGAACGAAACCCCCGGGAGCCGAAGGGAGCAAGTGTCAGCAAGCAACCGGGCTCGACCGGGGGTTTCGCGGGTCAGTCTAGTTGTCCGTTTCGATGGTCACGCCTGCCACCGTCCGCGACGGCCGCGACCTGTTCCAGCGGTCGATCGTCTCGGGTAGCCAGCCGACGAGCCGCGCGCCGATCTGTGCATCCGGCTCGGGCAGCTTGTACCTGTTCAACGTGTCCGGCTTGACGCCGATCCGTTCCGCGACCTCAGGCCGGGACAGGTATCGCTTCGGCTTCGACAACGACGGAACCTCCTAGGAACGACCGGCACTGAGTGCCCGGCGCGCACCGGGCAGACGCGTCTCGCCGAGGTCGGCGCGGTTGCCCATCGCACGTCCCGCGAGAATACCGCCGAACGACGTCGTACGTGACGCGGCCGTGGGTCGAGTGTTCCCAGCCCAGTCGGCGTCAAACGCGTCGCTCACGGCCTGCTTGCGGTCCGCTAGGACGATCCCCGCGCCCGGGGTGTCGTCGGCCGCCTGACGGCGACTGGCGCGCAGACGTTGGCCCACGCGGTAGGCGAACGCCTGCCAGAACGATGTACGGAACGCGGTCGATCCGTCCCACTCGCGCATGACGTCGCGAGTGCCCTGCATCAGGCAGGACGCGAACAGAATCTCGACGGCGGTCAGGTCCGACTCGTAGCCGTAGACGTGCATCTCACCCGTTTCCCTGATGCGGATGGTCTGGCACCCGAGCGCGGTCGCGATCTGGTGGAGCAGCGTCCCCTTCGGCTTCGGGTAGGGCTTGACCGCGGGGAACCGGCGCATCTGAACCTTGGCGTCGCCGCCGGGCCGGGCATCAAGCATGACGGCCTCGATCGCATACCGCGCGATCAGTTCCTCAGCCTTGCGGTTGTACGTCTCCGATTCCTCGGGCGTCGTGGCCGGGTCCTCGGCCTTCGCGAGAAGCGCCCGCACCTTGCGCAGGATGCCGTCGTGGGCGGTGCTCATCGTTCCGGCTTCCCTGCCCGGACGTACCACTCGGCAGGGACGCCACAGCCGCACTTGTACGTCTCGTCAATCTCGGTCAGGCGGGTCACCCGGACATCGAGCGACCCAGCACTCTTGCCGTCAGGGACCGGGATCATGTCGCGGAGGTACTTCGGGAGATGGCGGTAGCACGCCGCCGCAGACTTGGTTCTGTTCATTGGTTCGCTCCTGATGTGGGGCGGTGCCGCCGGGCCGGTGTCATACCCGGCGGCACCGCGGTATCACTTGGCGGCGGCCTTCGCCTTCGCGGCCTGCCGGGCGGCCTTCTCGGCCTTGGTGCGCTCGTCGCGGTCGGCCCGGCACTCGGCCGAGCGGTTCGTGGTGCCGGTGACGGTCGGGAACCGCTTGGCGGGGAGGGTCTGCCCGCACTTGCCGACGCACTTGAACGTCTCGACCTTGGACGCGTCGAACGTGCCGATCGTCGCCTTCGGCTTCGCCGGGGCGGCGGCCTTCTTCGCGGCGGGCTTGGTCGCCGTCGCCTTGGTGGCCGGCTTCGCGGCGGCCTTGGCGGGCGCGGCCTTCTTGGCGGGGGCGGCGGCCTTCTTCGCCGGGGCGGGGGCCGCGGTCTTGGTGGTGTCAGTCATGGTGTCGTTCTCCTTCGTGGTGTCGCCCTGCTGGGCGGTGATGGTGTTGCGGATGTCGAACATGCGGGGCGCGCAGCACGTCGGGCGCTGGGCGGCGTTGAGGACGTCGGCAGGAACCCGCTCGGCGGGGATGACCTGACGCCCGAGGACGTTGGTGCAGGTGTTGCGGTGGACGGTGCCGTTCGGGCGCTTCGCCGTGGACGATTCCCAAACGAGACGGACCCGGCCGCCTGTGCTGACCGTCATCAGTCGTCGTCCTCGTCGAGCATCGGCGGCGTGTCATCGTCGCCCGTGACCCACGCCAGGGCGCTGGCGACGCCCTGCTCGTAGGACATGTTGGGCCACTTGCTACCGGACGCGGCCGAGTCCATCGCGGCGTCGTACTGCTCGCCGATCTGCTCGTCAGTCGGTCGGGACATGCGGTGTCTCCTTTCAGTGGTTGGGACGGGGCGACAGGTGCCGCCCCAGCCGGGATGCGCCTCAGCGCCTTGCGGGCCGTGCGGGCACGACGTCGACCATCTCCGCGACGCCATGCTTCATGGCGTAGATGCGCGCCTGGAGTCGCGCGATCCGCCGATCCTTCTTGGCGATCGTCTCGCGGGCACGGTCACGCTCGACCGTCACACGGTCGAGGTCTGCGGCCAGTGTGCTGGCGTAGGCGTTCCCGGCATCGCTGACTGCGCGGATGACCTGCTCACACGAGTCCTCCGGGGTCGGGCTCTCTGCGGTCGAGGCCGTCGCGGTGAACACGAGGCCGGTCAGGGCGATGGTGACGGCGGCGGCCGTCGCTCGGATCTTCATGGTTGTGCCTTTCTGTTGTGGTGGTTGGCCGGGGCCGGACTCCGCCCCGGCGAGTTCTTGCTAGATGGCGAACCGGACGGTCAGCCGCGCTCGGTCGTAGCGAGGCGAGCCATCGCCGTGGGCGCTGGTCCGGTGGTATTCGGTGACGACCGTCTCTTGGCGGTCCCGGTGGACGGTCCGCCGGATGACCTGTCCGCGCTCAAAACCCAGCTCGGCGAGCTTGGCGAGGGCCTCGGCCTCAGGCATCCTGCGCGCGCGGTGCGAGTTGAACTTGAGGGTGGCGTTCGCCGGGGTCGTCTCGTCGGTCGCCCGCACGAACCACGATTCGGGGTAACCGCCCCGCTGACCGGGCCGTCCGTCCCGGTGGGACTCAACCCTGGCCCACAGGTCCGCCATGACGTTCTGACCGGCGGTCGATCCGGTCTTGACGGCCACGGCCCAAACCTCGACGCCCGTCTCCGGGTTCACGATCCGGTAGGTGTCCTTGCTCATGTCCTGCTCCTTGCTTCGGTGTTGCTTGCTGACAGGTCCAGCTTGCACAGGTAGCCGTGTGGCTTCAAGACGCTCGTCCAAGATTCTTAGACGAAGTCGCGACCCGCGATTACCCCACGGAAACGGGTCAGGACGGCCACGCGGGAAACGGGCGGGATCGTCTAGGGATCGGCGGCCGATCGCCTAGAACGCCCGGCCAGGCGTCTAACTGAGCGTCTAGCGCAACGCGTAGCAACGTCTAGCCAAAACAGACACGATCACCCAGAGGTCACAGGTTCAAATCCTGTCCCCGCTACGAATTTCAGGCTCGGTTCCCGCTGGGAACCGAGCCTGAAAGCTTTCTAGACTTGACTCGGTCATCACATAGTCATCACTTACTCGTACGACAGGTGTGCGCGGCGTCCCCTTCGGGACGCGGGCATGGAGCGTCTCGGGACGTTTCGGAGCCGGGCGGTTTGCCCGGCGCACCTGTCTGGCATGAAGACGACACTGCAACCGGCCAGCGGCCTTGTTCCGCTGATGAGTATCGAGGACCTTGCCGAGTTTCTCGCCGTGCCCGTCGCGACGATCTACGACTGGCGCGTGGGCGGCAAGGGTCCGTGCGGCGTCCGTGTTGGACGCCATGTGAAGTTCACCCAAGCCGACGTGCTGGCTTGGATCGACGCCCAGCGCGAGGTCCGGCCCGGCCGGCCACGCGAGGGCCGGTGATCTGAGATGGCACGTCCACGCACCGATGTCGGCACCTTCGGCCAGTTCACCTACATCACCGCCCACAACGGCAAGGTCAAAGCCCGGGTGAGGTTCCGCGACGACGACGGGCAACTCCGGCTCGTCCAGGCCACCGGCGACACCCGCACCGCCGCGGAGCGGGCGTTGAAGAAGAAGCTGACCCGCCGGGACAAGTTCTCGGCCGGGAGCCGCGACCTGTCGGCGGACAGCACCTTCGGTCGTCTCGTGGAGGTGTGGCTCGCCGACCTCGATCTGACCGGAAGGCTCGCGGTGAGCACGCGGGGCTTGTATGAGCGGAACATGCGACAACTCGTCATGCCCGCGTTCGAGCATCTGCTGTTGCGGGAGATCACGGTGCGCAAGGTCGACCAGTTCATCAAGGCGCTCGCGGCGAACAAGTCCTACAGCATGGCCAAACAGGCCCGCACCGTGCTGAGCCTCGCGCTGGGGCTGGCAGTCAGGTACGACGCCTTGCGGGAGAACCCGGTGCGCAGCATCGCGGTGCTGCACAAACCGCCGTCACAGGCGATGGCACTCACGTCCGCCCAGGTGGACGCGATCAGGGCTGCTGTCCGAGGTTGGCGACGCGGTACGGGTTTGTCGGGGCCGAAGCCGGACGGACAGTTGGAGCAGATCATCGAGGTCATGCTCGGCACCTCAGGGCGCATCGGGGAAGTGCTGGCGATCCGCAAGTGCGACGTCGACGTCACGGTGTCGCCCGCGAGAGTCCGCATCTGCGGCACGATCATCTCGCCCGCCGGGAAGCCGACCTACCGGCAGGCGCATCCGAAGACCGAGAAGTCCATACGCGTCGTCTCTGTGCCGAGCTTCACCGCAGAGGTCATTCGCCAACGGCTCGTGGTCCTAGCCAACGAGCCGGAGGACCATCTGTTGTTCTTCAGCCGCAACCACACGCCGTTGACGACGAACAACGTGCGCCGCCGCCTCCGGACCATCCTGGAGGAAGCAGGCATCGAAGGTGTCACGCCCCACGCCTTCCGCCGCACCGTGGCCACGGTCTTGGATCGAGCCAGCGGCGCCGACCTCGCGGCAGACATGCTCGGTCACACGTCCTCGAAGATCACCAAGCAGCACTACATCGAACCCGACGAGACCGTGAACCCCGTGACCGCCGAGATCCTGGAAGCCCTCGCGCCCCGCGCCGCCGAGCAGGCTGACGGCGAAGGTGATTCTGCTTAGCTGACGGCCAGCAGGGCGCTGTGGGCGTGGACCCGCTCCAGGACCTCGTCAAAGGTGGGCGGCTCGTCGGTGCCGTAGTACAGGCCCTCCATCGCTCCGTCATGCTCGGCGCGGAGGCGCACCGCGAGCGGACCGGCAGCATCGAAGGCTGGGCTGGCAGCGAAGCCTCCGTCAGGCACGGGTAGGTCCGGCGTGAACGCTTGGGAGATCTCAAAGCAACTGGTGAGCACATCGGTGACCGTTGGCTTGTCGGTGAGGAACTCCAGCACCTCGTCGTTGCCGAGGAGTGCCCACAGGTCGTAGAACTGGCGACCGATGCGTGGCCAGCCGTGTACGCCCTCTTGGGCGGCTGGGTCGCTGGCGAAGTTGTTCACCCGCAGCAATTTCTCGATAAGGGTGCGTCCCGGATGCAGGACAGTCACGTCGAACGCGGCCAGGTCACCCCAGGCCGAGGTGTCGAACCCGGCGTCGGCGAGTTGGCGCGCCAGCAGCGAGGTGACCTGACGCGCAGTGTGCGGGTTCGGTCCGCCGGACTGGCCGAGCTCGACGAGGATTGCAGCGGCATCGGCGATCGACCCTGGTTCGTCGGAGTGCGAGAGGGGAGGCGCGAGGTAGGCGCTGCGGTGGAAACTGCCGGGCTTGCCGCCGCTGCGCCCGCCTGATGCCTCGCCGCCGGTCGCCGTCGCGGCGGCATTGACCATCGACTTCAATGCGCGTTCGGCAGCCCGGTTGGAGCCGTAGTCGCCGACCACCAGCAAGTCAAGGTCTTCGGAGAAGCGCCGGATGATGCGGAGCTTCTCCAAACTTGTGCCGCCCTTGAACACCACCTCGCCCGGATGAGCAACCGTGATGGCCCGCAGCGCCTCGCACGCCCAGTAGTCCTTCTCGACCGCCAATGGACGGACGCCAAGCTGCTGGGCAGCAGTCACGACGACTTCGGCGAACCCGTCGGGGTTCGCATCTCGCCAACTCGGCAACACAGTCATGCGGCACTCCTGAGGATCGCCAGAGCGCTGTCGGTGGTGCGATGGTCAGGCATCGGAATCTGCTCGGCGAGAGTGTGCTCACCGAGCGACTCCAAGAGCGCGCGCAACCGTGCCCTCACCTTGCCTGGCTCAGTCTGCGAGCCGCGCGCCAGATGGGCGGCACGCAACTGCCCACTGCGGATCAGTTCACGGAACCGCTCCCACGCCTCGGCCGGAGGCACCTCGACGGTTCGCTCCCACTGGTCGAGGGCTTCGAGCAACGCCACCTCACCCGAGCCAAGCTCAGCCTCCACGCGGGCGCGGCGCGCCGGTCGCGCATAGAAGTCGATGTCGTAGGTGGACTCTGGTGCGCGGTGCGGCACCGCGATGTGTGCCTTGCGGGGCACTTGAGTCGACACCCGGAGACGATTGGACGCATCCAAGCCTGTCGGCCCCACCCCCGGTCCGGGGGCGAGTTCGGCGATCACCAACTGTGTCCGGGGATAGCTCATCCCCAGCGGAGTCTTGTTCCCGCGCCAGTAGAGACCGCGACGGATACGGCGAAGCTCACAAGCCTCCACCAGGTCGGCCAGCAAGTGCAGCGTCGTCGAACCGGATGTCGCAAGATCCGAGGGCCGCCAGAACTCATCGCGCGAACGCAGGATGCGGTCACGCTCCTGAGCCGCTGTGGCGCGGTCACGAGTCATCGTGGTCATGGCGACCTCCTACCTGCAAGACGATACGGGAAACATCCCTAAAGTCAGCGTACATCAAGATACGAGAAACATCCTTAGCGGTTGCGAAGCGCAGCCAGGCTCTGATCAACCCCGCTGTTTGTCTCCCGCGAACTCGCCGCTTCCGAGCGCGCCGAACCTCGCCCGCGCCGTTGCCTGCCGCCGGCGCCGTACCGAGCTACGCCCGTCCTCGGCTCCGCCCCGGCCCAAATCGAATGAATGGACGCATGCTACCGGCGGTAGCGGCTGCACACCTGTCTCACGAAGACGTGAGAGGAGCGGCCGGTGAAGGGTGGCGTGATCCTGTTCCGCGGTACGGGTGCGGCCGCGTGTCGCTACCTGGAGTCGGACCGTTCGACGGCTGATGACTACTACTTGGAGGGCGGCACCGCCCTGGCTGAGTTCACCCTGACCGACGCTACGGGTGAGGTGGTAGTGGAGCGGTCGTTGTCGCCGGAGGAGTACGCCGACTGGGTGGATTGGATCGACCCGGTGACCGGGACGTCGCTGGGCACACCGCGCCTTCCGGGCGACGGACGGCGCGGTAGTCCTCGTTTCGCGGAGATGGTCGTCAACACACCGAAGTCCCTGTCGATCGCTGCCGCGCTTCACCCGAAGGTCTCCGATGCTCTCGACGTCGCGCAACGCGACGCCGCCACGGAGATTCGGCGTTGGCTCGCACAGAACTCCGTGACGCGCGTGGGGCCGCGCGGTTCGCAGGAGGTGGTGCCGGTCGAGGGGTTGCACAGTGTTGCGGTCCTGCATCGCACCTCGCGGGCAGGTGACCCGCACCGGCACATCCACTTCCAGCTCGGCACCCGCGTCCGCGCCGCCGGCCGGTGGCGGGCGTTGGACACGGCAGCACTGTTCAAGCAACAGCGCGCGATCCGCGCCCTCGGCACGGCAGTGATCGCAGCGCACCCGCACCTTGCAACGGCGCTCGACGCGCACCGACTCACCCTCGACCCGTTGACCGGCGAGGTTATCGAGCTGGAGCCCTTCAACGCCCTCATGTCCAAGCGCGCCGCGCAGGTGGAACGCAACCTCGCCGCGTTCACAGCTGAACCGCCCTGGGCGAGTCGGAGGGTCTGAAGAGACTCACGGAAGGAAGATCGGCTCGTGCCTGCAGCGAGGAAGTATGACGAGGAGACGATGGCCAGGGCGGTGCGGATGTACCGCGACCG
>NZ_JASGDQ010000093.1:0-10377 GCF_047607185.1 Nocardioides sp.
GCCTCCTGGGGGAGTGTCATAGTCGCGTCGGCGACCCGGCGGGCCCGCCAGCCATCTACCTGCCCGGCCTTGACTCGTGCCCACGTCCTCGGGAGGCGGTGGACCAACTCCACGGCCTGGGCCAGGAACACCCGCCCCGACGAGGTCGACCGACCAGTCGCCGCCGCGAACTCCACCACAGCGAACTCGGTCACATAGGCACAGCCGTCACCACCGAGCAGCACCTCACCCTCACCACCGGGGACGCCGTCGATCAGGGAGGCGGCCCGGGTGTAGTCGTCGACCTCGTGAAAGGAGGCGTATTTCGCGGCCGCCGCGATCTGCAACGCCTCCTCGACACGCACCCGAGATTGAGAAGAACGAAAGACCTCGAGCACGCTCCCAGGATCATCGGCCGCATCGAAAGCGGCGGCATCTGGAAAGGTCGAAGTCATAACAACCAAGATAACGACCACCGCCGACAGTTCTGGTCGCCAGGATCGATGCTCCAGAAATTGTCGGGGGATTTTCTCGCCAGAGCGTGAAAAACGACCTCGAGCCCCCGACCTGGTCGACGTGCTGGCCAACTCAATCCGCCCTGGCGTGCTGTCCGCTGTCGGCGAACAGCGCCCCCGAAGCCGTGGCACCGCCGCCTCCGGCGGCTAGGGTCGCCACGTGAACCACTACTCCAGTGACCCCCTGGGCCCCGCCCAGCCGTCCATGAACGGCGGCGGACCCGGGCCCGGCGACCTCGACGGCCACATCTACTCGCGGCTGCTGCGCGAGCGCATCGTCTTCCTGGGCTCGGAGGTCCGCGACCAGAACGCCAACGCGATCTGCGCGCAGCTGCTGCTGCTCTCCGCGGAGGACCCCGAGGCCGACATCTTCCTGCACATCAACAGCCCGGGTGGCTCGGTCGACGCCGGCATGGCGATCTACGACACGATGAACTACATCCCCAACGACGTCGCGACCGTCGGCATGGGCCTGGCCGCCTCGATGGGCCAGTTCCTGCTGTGCGCCGGCGCCAAAGGCAAGCGCTACGCGCTGCCGCACGCGCGGATCATGATGCACCAGCCCTCCTCTGGCATGGGCGGCTCCGCCTCGGACATCAAGATCCAGGCGCAGCAGTCGCTGCACATCAAGAAGGTGCTGCTCGATCTCATCTCGCAGCACACCGGCCAACCCCTTGAGCAGGTCATCGCCGACGCGGACCGCGACCGCTGGTTCACCGCCCAGGAGGCGCTCGAATACGGCCTGGTCGACAAGGTCATCACCAGCGCGCGGGAGGCCGCCGACGCCGGCCGCCCGGCCCATGCCGGCAAGGAGGACTGACGTGAATTACTACATCCCTCAATCCGGCGCAGTGAGCGGACGTCGTTCCTCCAAGGGAGGCTACTGATGAACTACTACATCCCTCAATCCGGCGCAGTGAGCGGACGTCGTTCCCCCAAGGGAGGCTACTGATGAACTACTACATCCCTCAGTGGGAGGAGCGCACGTCGTACGGCTTCCGCCGGATCGACCCCTACGCCAAGCTCTTCGAGGAGCGGATCATCTATCTCGGCACGCCGATCTCCGACGACGTCGCCAACGCCGTCATCGCGCAACTGCTGTGCCTGCAGTCGATGAACCCCGACCAGGACATCAACATCTACATCAACAGCCCCGGCGGCTCGTTCACGGCGCTGACCGCGATCTACGACACCATGCAGTTCATCAAGCCGGACGTGCAGACCGTCTGCATGGGCCAGGCTGCCTCCGCGGCCGCGATCCTGCTCGCGGCCGGCACCAAGGGCAAGCGGATGGCACTGCCCAACAGCCGGATCCTGATCCACCAGCCCTACACCGAGGGCACCTTCGGCCAGACCTCCGACATCGAGATCCAGGCCAACGAGATCCTGCGGATGCGCGAGCTGCTGGAGAAGATGATCGCCGACCACTCGGGCAAGAGCATCGAGGAGGTCAGTCACGACATCGAGCGCGACAAGATCCTCACCGCCGAGCAGGCCGTCGAGTACGGCATCGTCGACCAGGTGCTCGGCACCCTCAAGACGCCCGCACTCGTCTGACACGACCACCGCTGACACGGCCTCGTGTCCGTCCCCCCACCCGGGGCGGGCACGGGGTACGGTCAGGGGGCTGGCCCCCAACCAGTGAGCAGTTCCCGCGCACGCACGACCCGCACGACCAAAAGGAGACCGCCCGTGGCACGCATCGGTGACGGAGGCGACCTGCTGAAATGCTCCTTCTGCGGGAAGAGCCAGAAGCAGGTCAAGAAGCTGATTGCCGGCCCCGGCGTCTACATCTGCGACGAGTGCATCGACCTGTGCAACGAGATCATCGAGGAGGAGCTCTCCGAGGGCTCCGAGGTCGAGCTCGCCGAGCTCCCCAAGCCGCGGGAGATCTTCGAGTTCCTCAACTCCTATGTCATCGGCCAGGAGCAGGCCAAGAAGTCGTTGGCGGTCGCCGTCTACAACCACTACAAGCGGGTCCAGGCCGGTCTCCAGCCGCTCTCGGGCAAGCACTCCAAGGACGAGCAGGTCGAGGTCGCCAAGTCCAACATCCTCGTCATCGGGCCGACCGGCTGCGGCAAGACCTATCTCGCCCAGACCCTGGCCCGGATGCTCAACGTGCCCTTCGCGATCGCCGACGCCACCGCGCTCACCGAGGCCGGCTATGTCGGCGAGGACGTCGAGAACATCCTCCTCAAGCTGATCCAGGCCGCCGACTACGACGTCAAGAAGGCCGAGACCGGCATCATCTACATCGACGAGATCGACAAGGTGGCCCGCAAGGCGGAGAACCCCTCGATCACCCGCGACGTCTCCGGCGAGGGCGTGCAGCAGGCGCTGCTGAAGATCATCGAGGGCACCACCGCCTCGGTGCCGCCGCAGGGCGGCCGCAAGCACCCGCACCAGGAGTTCATCCAGATCGACACGACGAACATCCTGTTCGTCGTCGGCGGCGCCTTCGCCGGCCTGGAGCACATCATCGAGCAGCGGGTCGGCAAGAAGACCCTCGGCTTCACCGCCGAGGTCAAGTCCAAGGCCGACAAGGAGGCCGAGGACCTGCTCAAGCTGGTCCGCCCCGAGGACCTCACCAAGTTCGGCCTGATCCCCGAGTTCATCGGCCGGCTCCCGCTGATCGCCTCGGTCAGCAAGCTCGACCGCGAGGCGCTGGTCCAGATCCTCACCGAGCCCCGCAACGCGCTGGTGAAGCAGTACCAGAAGCTCTTCGAGCTCGACGGCGTCACGCTGGAGTTCACCGACGAGGCCATCGAGGCGATCGCCGAGAAGGCCCTCGAGCGCGGCACCGGCGCTCGCGGCCTGCGGGCGATCATCGAGGAGGTCCTCCTCTACGTCATGTACGACGTGCCCTCCCGTGGCGACATCGCCAAGGTCGTCGTCGACCGCGACGTCGTCGACGGCGACGCCACGCCGACGCTGATCCCGCGCGAGTCGGACGTCAAGAAGAAGAAGTCCGCCTGAGGCTCGGAGACGGTCAGCGCCTCCCTAGCTCGCATGGTCCCCGTCGGTCTAGTCATTTTGGGTCATTTGTTCCGTTCGAATGGCGCTCAGCCGACTCACAAGGGAAAATGTCGGCTGTGTCACCCTTGGTCCTGATCCCAATGAAGGGACGGTCATGAGCGCAGAGCAGAAGGCGCCGGTCATGGCGTTTGTCGCGTTGTCGATCGTCATGCTGCTCGTGCTGGCCAACGGGTTGCGCCCCGACGGACTGCGCGGACTCTTCGTCGCGCCGGCCCAGTCCATCATCTCCGGCGCCTCGCTGAGCCCGCAGGGCCAGCAGGTGCTCGCGGCCGACGGCCGCTTCGTCGCCGCCGATCGGGACGCTGCCTCGGCCGTGCTGGCAGCGGCCGTCCAGGTCGTCGGCAACCAGGTCGCCGGCGATGGCACCACCTCCTCGAGCGCGACGGGTCCCGCCGACGGGTCGGCGGCTCAGGGCGGCCGTAGCAGCCTGGCCGGTGCTTCGGCTCTCCCCGGAGAGGGGATCAGCCTGACCGGGTCGACGTCCGCTTCCTCCTCGACCGACACCGGATCGAGCGGCACTACTTCCGAGACCGGCTCGACGACCACTCCGAGCGACTCGACGGGCTCCACCGGATCGACCAGCTCCGGCTCGACGGGCTCCACCGGGTCCACTGGTTCGAAGAGCCAGACCTGGGGCTCCACCGCCAACAGCGTGGGCGACGACTCGTCCTCGACCGAGCTCGGCTGGAGCACCAGCACTACCGTCGAGTCCGCTGAGGAGTCCGTCGCCGAGGAGGCGACCACCACCGACGAGTCCGCCGAGGTCTCCACCACCGACGAGTCCGCCGAGGCGACCACCACCGACGAGTCCGGCACACCTGCGAGTGGCCTGCCGGGCTGGGCCCAGAACTCGTGGGGCGGACACGATGGTGGTTCCTGGTCCACCAGCACGCCGCAGACCAGCCAGGGCACGGCCACGTCATCGACCAGCAGCCAGGCCTCCGGCGTGACCTCGGGGTCCGGTCCCCTCGGCTGGAGCGCGCCGACGGACCAGCACGGCGCCGACGACGAGACCCTCGGCATCCTCGGCCACCGCGCTCACCAGACCAAGAGCCACAAGCCCGGCCACGCGGGGGCGAGCAAGGCCGGCAAGAGGGCCGACAAGGCCACGAGCGAGAAGGCCGTCAAGCGCGCCAAGCTCGGCAAGAAGCACCGCTAAGAGCAACCTCCAACGTGTTGGGGGCGCCAGCGTCAGGACGTCGGCGCCAGCGTCGCGGTGACCGTCAGCTCGGTCAGGCCGTCGTCGGCCACGAACGTGAGCTCGCCGGTGATCTTGGCGGCCTTGCGCAGATCCTCGGTCGCGATCGCCGCGGCCCGGACCAGTGCCTCGGGACCGGTCACGGTCGCGGCGAGCAGCTCGTGGCGCATCGACACCTTGGCCTGCGACTTCACGCCCCGCAGCCCGGCCAGGGTCGCGGCGATGGCGTCCAGGCTGGCCGGGTCGGCGGTGGCGGCGGAGCCCAGCTCCAGCGCGGTCGGCCACGGCGCCCGGTGGATCGAGGTCGCTGCCGCATCGGCGGCGTGCCACCACGACCACACCTCCTCGGTCGCGTAGGGAAGGAACGGCGCCAGCAGCCGCAACTGGACGTGCAGCGCGATCGCCAGGGTCGCCTTGGCGGAGCTGGCTCCCGGCCCGTTGTCCGGGTCGTAGGCGCGCTCCTTGACGAGCTCGACGTAGTCGTCGCAGAACTCCCAGAAGAACTTCTCGGTGGTCTCCAGGGCGGTGGTGTAGTCGTAGGCATCGAAGGCGTCGGTGGCCCGCTCGATGACGCCACGCAGCCGGGAGAGCAGCGCGCAGTCGACCGGCTCGCTGACGGCGAAGTTGGCCAGCTCGGTGGCCTTCACGCTGCCCAGCACGAACTTGGAGGCGTTGAGGACCTTGAGCGCGAGCCGCCGGCCGACCTTCATCTGGGTCTCGTCGAACGGCGAGTCCAGGCCCGGTCGGCTGAGCGCGGCGCGCCAGCGGACCGCGTCGGCGCCGAACTTGTCGAGGATCTCGGTCGGCACCACGACATTGCCCTTGGACTTCGACATCTTCTTGCGGTCGGGGTCCAGGATCCAGCCCGAGAGCATGGCATGGCTCCACGGCACCTGGCCGGTCTCGAGATGGGAGCGGACGATGCGGGAGAAGAGCCAGGTGCGGATGATGTCGTGGCCCTGGGTGCACAGGTCCATCGGGAAGACCCGGCCGAAGAGGTCGTCGTCGCTGCCCCAGCCGCCGGCGATCTGCGGGGTGAGCGAGGAGGTGGCCCAGGTGTCCATCACGTCCGGGTCGCCGATGAAGCCGCCCGGCTTGCCGCGCTGCTCCTCGGTGTAGCCGTCGGGGACGTGGGAGGAGGGGTCGATGGGGAGTTGGTCCTCGGTCGGCAGCAGCGGCCGGTCGTAGATCGGCTCGCCGTCGGCGTCCAGGGCATACCAGACCGGGAACGGGATGCCGAAGAACCGCTGCCGGGAGATCAGCCAGTCGCCGTTGAGGCCGGCGACCCAGTTGTCGTAGCGGTGCTGCATGTGGGCTGGCAGCCAGGTCAGCGCGGCGCCGTCGGCGAGCAGCGTGTCGCGCAGGCCGGCGTCTCGGCCGCCGTTGGTGATGTACCACTGCCGGGTCGCCACGATCTCCAGTGGCTTCTCGCCGCGCTCGTAGAAGTTGGCCATCCGCTGGGTCGGCTTGGGCTCGCCGTCCAGGTCGCCGGTCTCGCGCAGCTTGGCGACCATCGCCTCGCGGGCGGAGTGGACGGTCTTGCCCTGGAGGTCGTCGTACGCCGCCCGGGCCGCCTCGGTGGTGAGCCACTCCGGCGTCTCGCGGCTGAACCGGCCGTCGCGGCCGATCAGGGTGCGAACGGGCAACTGCAGCTCGCGCCACCACTGCACGTCGGTCAGGTCGCCGAAGGTGCAGCACATCGCGATGCCGGCGCCCTTGTCGGGCTCGGCCGCCGGGTGGGCCAGCACCGGCACCTCGACCCCGAAGACCGGGCTGGTCACGGTGGTGCCGAAGAGCTTCTGGTAGCGCTCGTCGTCAGGATGGGCGATGAGCGCGACACAGGACGCGATCAGCTCCGGGCGGGTGGTCTCGATGTGGACCGGCCCGTTGTGCCCCGAGGACGGAGCAGGGTGGAAGGCGACCCGGTGATAGGCGCCGGGATACTCCCGCGCCTCCAGCTCGGCCTGCGCGACGGCGGTCTGGAAGGTGACGTCCCACAGGGTCGGCGCCTCCTGGAGGTAGGCCTCGCCCCGGGCCAGGTTGCGCAGGAACGCCCGCTGCGAGACGGTCTGCGCCGCCGTGCCGATCGTCGTGTACTGATGGGACCAGTCGTAGGACATGCCGAGGGTGCGCCACAGCGACTCGAAGACCAACTCGTCCTCGGCGACCAGCCCGGCGCACAGCTCGACGAAGTTGCGGCGGCTGATCGGCACCTGCCTCTTCGGATCGGGCTTCTCCGGCGGGGTGAAGTCGGCGTCGTACGGAATGCTCGGGTCGCAGCGCACCCCGAAGTAGTTCTGCACCCGACGCTCGGTGGGCAGGCCGTTGTCGTCCCAGCCGATGGGGTAGAAGACCGACTTGCCACGCATCCGCTGGAAGCGGGCGATCAGGTCGGCGTGGGTGTAGGAGAACACGTGGCCGACGTGCAGACTGCCGGAGACGGTCGGCGGGGGAGTGTCGATGGCGTAGACGTTCTCCCGCGGCTGGCTCCGGTCGAAGGCGTAGGTGTCGTCCGCCTTCCATCGCTCCGCCCACTTCTGCTCGAGCCCCTCGAGCGCCGGCTTGTCCGGTACTACCGCGCCGCCGGTGGCGGTCGCGGTCTCCGGTGCGGTGCTCAGGTTCTCGGTCATAGGGGAAATCCTATTGTTGCGGGGGTGTGACAACGAAACCGGTTGACGGTGGTAGCCGTGCTAGCACTGGCGCTAGCATGACTGGATGGCCGCCGTCCACATCCGCAACGTCCCCGAGGAGACCGTCGCCAGGCTCAAGGAGCGCGCGGCCGCCAACGGGCGCTCGCTGGAAGCCGAGTTGCGCATCGTGCTCGACGAGGCCGCCCTCGCCCCGGTCGCCCGCAAGCGCCGCCAGATCAACTGGCCGACTTACAGCAGTGGCATCCACGAACCCTTCGACCGCCACGACTTCTACGGAGATGACGACCCTGATGGTCGTTGAGCGAGTCATCGTCGACACCAACGTGCTGATCGCGGCCACCGACAGCGCCCGACCGGGCCACCTCGCGGCACGCTCGCTGATCGAGTCCGATCCGCGTGCACTGTGCGTCAGCGGCCAGGTGCTGCGCGAGTTCCTCGCGGTAGCCACGCGCTCCGTCGAGCACAACGGCCTCAGCTTGACGGGGGCCGTGGCCGTGGTGACTCTCGGGGAGGTCACGAGCACGCTCGACGTAGTCGAGGAGACGGCAAGCTCGCGGCGGTTCCTCCACGGACTCGTCGGCTCCGGTCGTGCCGCTGGCCAGCAGGTCCACGACGCCAACCTGGTCGCGGTGGCCGTCGAGCACGGCGCGACGACGATCGTCACCGCCAACCCTCACCACTTCGCGCGCTTCGTCGATCTCATCTCGATCGAGGAGCTCAACTAGACTCGACGGGATATGACCGAGACCGCCCGTCCTGCCGAGACCTTCGCCGAGGCCGAGGACGCGCTGCTGTCCCGCTGGCCCGAGACCAAGCTGGAGCCCAGCCTCGACCGGATCGAGGCGTTCACCGAGCTGCTGGGCGACCCGCAGCGGGCCTACCCGGTCATCCACCTCACCGGCACCAACGGCAAGACCTCGACCAGCCGGATGATCGACGCGCTGCTGCGGGCGCTCGACCTGCGCACCGGCCGGTTCACCTCGCCGCACGTCGAGAGGATGACCGAGCGGATCTCGATCGACGGCGAGCCGCTGACCGACGAGCAGTTCATCGAGGCGTTCAACGACGTGGCGCCGTACACCCATCTCGTCGACGCCGGGGCCGACCACCCGCTCTCCTTCTTCGAGACCGTGGTGGGGATGGCCTACGCCAAGTTCGCCGAGGCGCCCGTCGACGTCGCGGTCGTGGAGGTCGGCATGGGCGGCTCCTGGGACGCCACCAATGTCGCCGACGGAGCCGTCGCGGTGGTGCTGCCGATCGGCCTGGACCACACCCAGTATCTCGGCACCACGCTGACCCAGATCGCGGGGGAGAAGGCCGGCATCATCAAGCCCGCAGCGGTGGCGGTGCTGGCGCGGCAGCCCGAGGAGGCGATGGCGGTGCTGCTCGACCGGGCCGCCGAGGTCGGTGCCGCCGTCGTGCGCGAGGACGTGGACTTCGGCGTCGTCTCCACCACGCCCGCGGTCGGTGGCCAGGTGATCTCGTTGCGGGGGTTGCGGGGCCGGTACGACGACGTCTTCCTGCCGCTCTACGGCCGTCACCAGGCGCAGAACGCCGCGGTCGCCCTGGCCGCGGTCGAGGCGTTCGCCGGGTCCGAGCCGCTTGCCGACGAGATCGTCCGGGCGGCCTTCGCCGAGATCACCTCGCCGGGCCGGTTGGAGGTGGTGCGCCGCTCGCCGACCATCGTGCTGGACGCCGCCCACAACCCCCACGGCGCCGAGGCCACGGCGGCTGCCCTCGGCGAGTCGTTCGCGTTCGCCCCGCTGGTCGGCGTCGTCGGCGTGATGGGGGACAAGGATGCCGAGGGCGTCCTCGCCGCCTTCGAGCCGCACTTCGAGCATCTCGTCGTCACGCAGAACTCCCAGTCCCGCTCGATGCGGGCCGGGCGGCTCGGCGAGCTGGCCATCCCGATCTACGGCGAGGACCGGGTCACCGTGGTGCCCGACCTGGCCTCGGCGATCGACGTCGCGGTCGGCCTGGCCGAGTCCGGCGCCAGCGACTCGCTCTCCTCGGGCGCGGTGCTCATCACCGGCTCCGTCGTCACGGTCGGTGAGGCCCGCTCCCTGCTGGGCGGACCGAAATGACGTCCGAGCGGGCGAAGGCGCCGCGCCGCGGCATGTGTGCTGCGGTGCTGTCGCTGGAGGCGGTCACCCTGGGACTCACCACGCCGGTGATGATCGCGGTCGCCGAGGTCTCGACCGGAACCGCGCTCGCCGTCGGCCTCGGCCTCGCGGTCGCCTGCGTGCTGGTCGCCGGGCTGCTGCGCAGGAGGTGGGCCTACCACCTCGGCTGGGCGATCCAGGTCGCGGCCGTCGCGCTGGGTCTGGTGGTGGGCATGATGTGGGTGCTGGGGCCGATCTTCGCGCTGCTGTGGGGGATGGCCGACCTGCTGGGGCGCCGCATCGAGCGCGAGCGGGCGGCCGCCTTCGCGGCGTACGACCGGCTGACCCAGTCCTGAGGTCGCTTCGCTAGGGTGACCGCCATGACAGAGCGCACCTTCGTCATCCTCAAGCCGGACACCGTCGCCCGGGGCCTCGTCGGCGAGGTGCTGGGCCGCTACGAAGCGAAGGGCCTACGGATCGTCGCGATGGACTTCCGCACCATCACCGCCGAGCTCGCCGACCAGCACTACGCCGAGCACGTCGACAAGGAGTGGTATCCCCCGCTGCGCGACTTCGTCACCAGCGGCCCGCTCGTCCCGCTCGTGTTGGAGGGCGATGAGGCCATTGCCGTGGTGCGCGCCCTCAACGGCGCCACCGACGGCCGCAAGGCCGCCCCCGGCACCGTCCGCGGCGACCTGTCCCTCTCCGGCCGCGAGAACCTCGTCCACGGCTCCGACTCACCCGAGTCCGCCGCCCGTGAGATCGGCCTCTGGTTCCCCGGCCTATAGCCGAGTCGGCAGAAGTGCTGGCTCCAGAGACGCCGAGTCGGCAGAAGTGCGGGTCTAGGACGGTCCGAGTCGGCAGAAGTGCAGGGAGCGCCCCAGCACTTCTGCCGA
>NZ_JASGDQ010000094.1:0-25241 GCF_047607185.1 Nocardioides sp.
GCGCGTCGCCAACGACACGCTCACCAACCCAGACCAGCAGCGAAGCACGAGGCGCCCCACCGCGGAAGCCACCACGGCGGGGCGCCTCACCCTGCCCCTTGACAAGAGGCCCCTACATATCAGGGAAGTGCTGATCAATGGCGCCGCTCGAGGCTGAGGTGAACGGTCGCAACTGACCGGAGGGAGAAAGTCATTTTGCGACCGTTCACCGGCCTTTGGCTGTCAGTTTGGGACTGCTCAGCTGGGAATTGATGTCAGTTTGGGACTGCTCGCGCTATTCGAGGACCAGGCGCTCGTCGATGAGCTGCTCGGCCACCAGCGCCCCGTCGGTCTCGAACCGGTTCTGCTCGAACCGCTTGCGGAACTCCAACTCCACGCCGGCGCGGCCGTTGCGGTTCTTCTCGACCGAGACCACCACGAACTGGCGGAACTTCTCCACGCTGGCGGCGTAGACCAGGTGCTGGCGCGAGACGATGTCGTACTTGTTGTTGAGGATGAGCATGACGTCGCACTCGTAGGCCAGTGCGGTGGAGCCGCGCAGGTGCTGGGCCCGCATCCGGCGGCCGGTGGCCAGGCCCTCCTTGTCGGCGGCAGAGAGCGCGAACACCGGGACCTGGTGCATGATCGCGAGGTCCTTGAGGTCCTCGACCACCTCGGTCACCCGCTCCGCCTCGACGTTGGAGCCGGAGTCGACCTTCACCTTCTGCAGGTAGTCGACGATCACCAGCGGCTCTAGGCCGGTTTCGTGGCGCACCTGCTCCACGGCCTCGGAGATCACCTTGATGTTGGTCGCGCTGCCGGTGGAGCGGTGCACGTGGAACCGCTTCTCGTAGCGCAGCACGCTCTGCAGCGCCTCGGTCGCGGTGGGCAGCTCCTGCAACCGGCCGACCAGGCCGTTGGGGTTGGCACGGGAGTCCTCGAACAGGTGCCGGAACCGGTCCTGGTTGGGCGCGTGGGTGTCGTAGAGCTCGCCGGCCTCCAGGGAGACCAGCCGGCCCAGCAGCACCTCGGGGTCGTGCTCGTAGCAGAAGTAGATGACCGCGTGGCCGGCCGCGGCGGCATTGCGGGCGATCTGCAGCGCCATCGTCGTCTTGCCCTGGCCCTGCGGGCCGGCCAGCAGGATCAGGTTGCCGGCACGCAGCCCGCCGTCGAGGACGTCGTCCAGGACGCCGAACCCGGTCGGCCAGATCCGGGTCGCGGTGGTGCCCAGCCGGGCGCGCTCGTCCACGCGCTCGAGCACGGTGGAGAGCGAGTGCAGTTCCGGGTCCACGCGATCACTACACCATGCAGCGATCGACGCCGCTCCGGTTTGCGGCGAATCCGCCCGGGGACCGCCCCGAAGTCCTCCGAACTGACTAGCCCCGGTCCGGCCGATCGGGCCATTCGCATCCGGGACCGAGGTCCCGGCCGACTGCGATTTGGAGCGCGTCGCGGCGTCGGCGTAGTCTCTACGCCGGAACCAGAGACCGCCGGTTGTCTCCCCGCATCAGCGGAGAGATCGAAGGTGCCGCGAGAGCGGACGGCCAGCGTAGGTGACAGAGCAGCGTCGTACGACGCCAACACGCCCTGTGCCTGCGCACGGGGCGTTCGTCATTCTCAGAGCCGACAGCGGGGGTCTCGCAACTCTTGTAAGGAGACCCATGGCGCGGGCAGACAAGCAGGCCGCCGTCGCGGAGATCGCTGAGGAGTTCAGCGCCTCCGCCGGTGCCGTGCTGACCGAGTACCGCGGTCTCACCGTCAAGGAGCTGAAGGACCTCCGACGCTCCCTCGGTGCGAACGCCAACTACGCCGTGGTCAAGAACACGCTGGCCAAGATCGCCGCCAAGGACAGCGGCATCGACGGCTTCGACGACCTCCTGGTCGGTCCCACCGCCATCGCCTTCATCAGGGGCGACGTGGTCGAGGCCGCCAAGGGTCTGCGTGACTTTGCCAAGGCCAACCCCAACCTGGTCATCAAGGGCGGTTACCTCGACGGCAAGGCTCTCGACGCGAAGGAGGTCGCCAGCCTGGCCGACCTCGAGTCGCGCGAGGTGCTGCTGGCCAAGCTGGCCGGCGCGATGACCGCGTCGCTGTCGCAGGCGCTCTACGCCTTCAACGCCCTCCCCTCGAAAGCCGCGCAGCTCGCTGCCGCTCTTCAGGCGAAGGCCACGGAGGACCCCACGATCCTCGCAGGTGGTGCCGGCCAGCCGGCTGCCGCCGAGGAGGCTGCAACCGAGGCTGCTGCCGAGGTCGAGGCCCCCGCCGCTGAGGCTGAGGCTCCCGCCGAGGAGACCGCTGCCGACGAGGCCGAGGCCACCACCGAGGCCTGATGCCCGATTGAGGGCAGCGGCGCGAAACGCCGCCCGGCTGAGGACCACACCACCTGAAACCCGGCTCTCCGTCGTACGACGGGAGCCAATCTGAAAGGAAGCCAACCATGGCGAAGCTCAGCACCGACGAGCTGCTCGACGCGTTCAAGGAGCTCACCCTCATCGAGCTCTCCGAGTTCGTGAAGGCCTTCGAGGACACCTTCGGCGTGACCGCCGCCGCTCCGGTCGCCGTTGCCGCCGCTCCGGCTGCCGGTGGCGCCGCTGCCGGTGGCGAGGACGCTGCCGCTGCTCAGGACGAGTTCGACGTCGTCCTCGAGGCCGCTGGTGACAAGAAGATCAACGTCATCAAGGAGGTGCGCGCGCTCACCAACCTCGGCCTGAAGGAGGCCAAGGACCTGGTCGAGGCCGCTCCGAAGACCGTCCTGGAGAAGGTCAACAAGGAGGCCGCGGACAAGGCCAAGGAGGCCCTTGAGGGCGCCGGCGCCACCGTCACGGTCAAGTGATCTGAGGATCCCCTTCGCGGGGGCGGCCACCGTTGGGTGGCCGCCCCCGCTGCCATTTGGGCGATCTGGGACTTCTCGGCGGGCAATGAGGGACCTCTCGAGGGGCAATGAGGGACCTCTCGGCGGGCGATCAGGGACTTCTCGGCGGATGATTCCTACTCGGGCGTAACCCTCGTCACACTCGGCCGTTGAACCCGGCATGGGAGTGGACATCAGGATCGAGCACTTGACGAAGTCCTTCGGCAAGCAGCTCATCTGGGGCGACGTGACGCTCACCGTGCCCGCCGGTGAGATCTGCGTAATGCTCGGCCCCTCGGGCACCGGCAAGTCGGTGCTGCTCAAGACGCTGATCGGCCTGATCAAGCCCGACCGGGGAGCGGTGATCATCGAGGGCACCGACCTGGTCTCCTGCTCGGAGAAGGAGCTCTACGAGATTCGCAAGCTGTTCGGGGTGCTGTTCCAGGACGGCGCCATGTTCGGCTCGATGAACCTCTACGACAATGTCGCCTTCCCGCTGCGGGAGCACACCAGGAAGTCCGAGTCCGAGATCCGCAAGATCGTCATGGAGAAGATGGACCTGGTCGGTCTCATCGGCGCCGAGGACAAGCTGCCCGGCGAGATCTCCGGCGGTATGCGCAAGCGCGCCGGCCTGGCCCGGGCGTTGGTGCTCGACCCCGAGATCGTCCTCTTCGACGAGCCCGACTCCGGCCTGGACCCCGTCCGCACCGCCTTCCTCAACCAGCTCATCGTCGACCTCAACGCTCAGATCGAGGCGACCTTCCTGATCGTCACCCACGACATCAACACCGCCCGGACCGTGCCGGACAACCTCGGCCTGCTCTACCACAAGCACCTCGCCATGTTCGGCCACCGCGAGATGCTGCTCTCCAGCGAGGAGCCGGTGGTGCGGCAGTTCCTCAACGCCCAGCGGGTCGGCCCGATCGGCATGTCCGAGGAGAAGGACGCCGACCAGCTCGCCGCCGAGAAGGACCTGGACCTGCCGCCGCTGCCGCCGATCGCGCTGCAGCTGGAGCCGTCCAACGGGCTGAGGCGCAAGAGTCAGCGACCGCCGGGCGAGTGGTGTCGTGAGCACGGCATCGTCCCGCCGCCGGGCTCCTTCCAGCCGGATGCGGTGCTGGCCGGCGGCGCCGCCCGAGTCGGCGCCTGAACAGGAGAGACACCCCAGATGTCCTCCCTGACAGCAGCCAAGGCACTCAAGCCGATCGGCATCGCGGGCAACTTCTTCGCCTTCGGCCTCGACGTGATGCGCGGGCTCTTCCGCCGCCCCTTCCAACTGCGCGAGTTCATCCAGCAGGCCTGGTTCATCGCCTCGGTGACCATCGTCCCGACCGCGCTGGTCGCCATCCCGTTCGGCGCGGTCATCGCGCTGCAGGTCGGCGGGCTCATCAAGCAGTTCGGCGCGCAGTCGTTCACCGGCTCCGCGTCGGTGCTGGCCGTCGTACAGCAGGCCGCGCCGATCGGCACCGCGCTGCTCATCGCCGGCGCGGGCGGCTCGGCCATCGCCGCCGACCTCGGCGCCCGCAAGATCCGCGAGGAGCTCGACGCCATGATGGTGCTCGGCATCGACCCGATCCAGCGCCTGGTCGCGCCACGGGTAGTTGCCTGCATGCTCGTCGCGGTCTTCCTCAACGGCATGGTCAGCGTGGTCGGCGTCGCGGGCGGCTACGTCTTCAACGTCATCCTCCAAGACGGTACGCCGGGTGCCTATATCGCCTCCTTCACCGCGCTCGCCCAGCTGCCCGACGTCTGGATCGGCATGATCAAGGCGCTCTGCTTCGGCCTGATCGCCGCCATCGTCGCCTCCTACAAGGGCCTGGGAGCCAAGGGCGGCCCGAAGGGCGTCGGCGACGCCGTCAACGAGTCGGTCGTGATCACCTTCCTGCTGCTGTTCGTCGTCAACTTCGTCCTCTCCGCGATCTACCTCGAGATCGTCCCCCCGAAGGCGGGCTGATGAGCACGCTGCGAGCCATCGTCGACAGGCCGCTCGGTGCCCTGGAGAGCCTGGGCAAGGAGCTGGCGTTCTACCTCGGCGTCATCCGGGCCACGCCCCGCTCGGTCACCCGCTACACCAAGGAGATCTGGCGCATCCTCGCCGAGATCACTCTCGGCACCGGGGCGCTGGCGATCATCGGCGGCACCGTCGGCGTCATCATCGGGATGACGTTCTTCACCGGCGCCCAGGTCGGCCTGTCCGGCTACGCCTCCCTGGAGCAGCTCGGCACCGCCGCACTCTCCGGCTTCGTCTCGGCCTACTTCAACACCCGCGAGATCGCGCCGCTGGTCTCCGGCATCGCGCTGGCGGCGACCGTCGGCTGCGGCTTCACCGCCCAGCTCGGCGCCATGCGGATCTCCGAGGAGGTCGACGCACTGGAGGTGATGGCGATCCCGTCGATGCCGTTCCTGGTCGCGACCCGGGTAGTGGCCGGCCTGATCGCGATCGTCCCGCTCTACGTCGTCGGCCTGCTCGCGTCGTACTTCGCGAGCAGGGTGGTGGTCACCCAGATCTACGGGCAGAGCGCGGGCACCTACGACCACTACTTCAACACCTTCCTGCCGCCCGGCGACGTGCTGTGGTCCTTCGGCAAGGTGCTGGTCTTCAGCGTCGTGGTGATCCTGATCCACTGCTACCACGGCTACCACGCCAGCGGCGGCCCCGCCGGCGTCGGCGTCGCGGTCGGTCGCGCGGTGCGCACCAGCATCGTCGCGGTCACGGTCCTGGACCTGTTCCTGTCCATGGCCATCTGGGGCGCCTCCACCACGGTGAGGCTGGCGGGCTGATGCTGCAGGCCACCCCCAGCAAGGCGAGGAGGCGGACCGGCAAGCTCCGGTTCCGCATCCTCGGCGTCGCATTCCTGGCGCTCCTGGTCGGGGGCGTCTCGCTGAGCTACGCACTGTTCACCAAGAAGTTCGCCAACTACGACGAGATCACCCTGAAGACCTCCACTGTGGGGCTGCAGCTGCCTTCCCGCGCCGACGTCAAGATCCGGGGTGTCCTGGTCGGCGAGGTGCTCGACGCCAAGGCCGATGCCGACGGAGCGACCCTCACCCTGGGCATCGACCCCCACGAGCTCGACATCATCCCGGCCAATGTCACCGGCTCGATCCTGCCGAAGACCCTCTTCGGCGAGAAGTACGTCGCCCTGGTGGTCCCCGACGCTCCGGCCAGCGACCCGATCCGGCCCGGCACGGTGATCGCCCGCACCGCGGTGGCCACCGAGCTCGAGAAGGTCCTCTCCGACCTCTATCCGCTGCTGCGTGCCGTCCGGCCCGCCGACCTCAACATGACGCTCAACGCGGTGGCGACGGCGCTGGAGGGCCGCGGCGACCAGCTCGGCCAGACCCTGGAGACCGCCGACGCCTACCTCACGCGGCTCAATCCGCAGATCCCGGCCCTGGTCGAGGACCTCAAGAAGACCGCCACCGTCGCGGGGGTCTACGCCGACGTGCTGCCCCAGCTCGGCCAGATCCTCACCGATACCGTCACCACGACCACCACGCTGCGCGACAACAGCGCTCAGCTCCAGGCCCTGCTGACCAATGTCACTGGTGCCGCCGGGACCGCCGAGGACTTCCTGGCCACCAACGAGAACAACCTGATCCGGCTCGCCGAGGTCAACGACGGCCTGCTGGAGACGGTGGCCCGGTACGCCCCGGAGTTCCCCTGCCTGCTCGGCGGTCTGGACAACCTCGGCGACCGGGTCTCGGAGGCGTTCCGCGACCACACCCTGCACATCGTGCTGGAGGTGCTGCCCCGGCAGCCGCGCGCCTACACCTCCTCCGACACTCCCTACTTCAGCGACGACCGTGGTCCTGCCTGCGGTCACCTGCCCAACCCGCCGTGGAGCCAGAAGAACCCGCTGCGGGTGGTGCCCAGCGTCGACGACGGGGTGGACGGCGCCGTACGGCGTGCCCCGGTCGACCTGCAGCTGCCGGACAGCCTGGACCGCAACGGCTTCGGCTACGCCGGCAGCCCCGCCGAGAGCGAGGTCCTCGACCAGCTGCTGGCGCCCGGACTCGGGGTCGAGCCCGAGCAGGTGCCGGACGTGGGCGGCCTGCTGCTCGGCCCGCTCGCCAGGGGAGCGACGGTGAGCATGGAATGAAGCTCCTCGACAAGCGCACCAGCCGTGACCTGGCCAAGCTGCTCGCCTTCTGCGTCGTCACCGCGCTGGCGACCGGTCTGCTCGTGCTGACGATCGGCAACCTCTCCTTCGGCGGAACCAAGACCTACCAGGCCGTCTTCACCGACGCGACGGGCGTCAACAAGGGCGACGACGTCCGGATCGCCGGGGTGAAGGTCGGCACCGTCAAGAAGATCCGGATCACCGAGCGGACCCGGGCGCTGGTGACCTTCACGGTCGAGGGCGACACCCCGCTCGCGGAGTCCACCCACGCCGCGATCCGCTACCGCAACCTGATCGGGCAGCGCTATCTCGCCCTCACCGACGAGATCGGCGACGGCGCGCTGCTCCACTCCGGCGACACCATCCCGGTGGACCGCACCCAGCCGGCACTGGACCTGACAGTGCTCTTCAACGGCTTCAAGCCGCTCTTCGAGGCGCTCTCGCCCAGCGACGTCAACAAGCTCTCCTACGAGATCGTCCAGGTCTTCCAGGGCGAGGGCGGCACCCTCGACAGCCTGCTCACCCACACCGCGTCGGTGACCCAGACGCTGGCCGACCGCGACGCCGTCATCGACTCGCTGATCGACAACCTCAACCAGGTGCTCGACCACGTCGCCGACCGCGACGCCCAGCTCTCCCAGCTGATCGTCACCTTCCGCTCCTTCGTCCACGGCCTGACCAAGGACCGCGAGGCCATCCTCGGCTCGCTCGACCAGATCTCGGCGGTCTCGGTGCAGACCGCCGACCTGCTGGAGGGCATCCACCAACCGTTCCTCGAGGACGTCAAGCAGCTCAAGCGGGTCACCGGCAATATCAACGACAACCGTGAGGAGCTCGACCGGGCGCTGCAGGTGTTCCCGATCAAGCTGGAGAAGATCGGCAACACCGCCACCTACGGCTCCTTCTTCAACTTCTACCTGTGCAGCCTGACCGGCAACGTCAAGCTGCCCGGCAACATCACGGTGCCGATCACGCTGCCGGCCGACGGCACCCCGACGAGTATGGGAGCGAGGTGTGACCTGGGATGAAGCCCTTCAGAGAGCGCAACCCCGTCCTGGTCGGCGCGGTGAGCCTCGCCGCGCTGGCCGCGGTGATCACCGCCTCCTTCCGGGTCCAGGACCTGCCGCTGATCGGCGGCGGCGACAGCTATGCCGCCGACTTCACCGAGGCCGGCGGCCTGCGCGCCGGCGACGAGGTCCGCATCGCCGGCGTCCGGGTCGGCACCGTCGAGGCGGTCGAGCTCGACCAGGGCCACGTCAAGGCGACCTTCACCATCACCGAGGGCGACGCCGCCTTCGGGAAGAGCACTCGCGCCTCCATCCGGGTCAAGACGCTGCTCGGCTCGATGTTCCTCGCCCTGGAGCCCGCCGGCGCCGGCCAGCTCGCCGAGGGCAGCGAGATCCCGGTGGACCGCACCACCTCGCCGTACGACGTCGTCCAGGCCTTCAGCGACCTCGCCGACACCGCCGACACCATCGACTCCGACCAGCTCAGCGCCGCGCTCACCACGCTCGCCGACCTCACCCGCACCACACCCGACTCGTTCAAGCAGGCGCTTGCCGGCGTCTCCGCGCTGTCGGAGAATATCGCCGCCAAGAACGACCGGATCGGCACCCTGCTCACCAACCTGCAGCGGGTCTCGAAGGTGCTCGACGACCGCGACGAGGACGTCGTCGCGCTGATGAAGGACGCCGACACGCTCTTCGACGCCCTGGTGCAGCGCCGGCAGGCCATCCACGACCTGCTGAGCGCCACCCAGCGGCTCTCCAAGGAGCTGAGCTCGCTGATCGCCGACAGTCGCGCCGACCTGAAGCCGGCCCTGGACAGCCTGTCGGGCACGCTCACGGTGCTCACCAAGAACGAGGACAACCTCGACGCTAGCCTCCGGCTGATGGCGCCGTTCTACCGGGTCTTCGCCAGCACCCTCGGCGACGGCCCGTGGTTCGACTCCTACATCCAGAACATGCCTCCAGTCCCGACGGTGGGCTAGCCCATGACTCCCAACCCGATCGCCTACTACGCGACGCCCGGCACGCACGCTGGCTTCGTTGTCGTCAGTCGCAAGCCCACCAGGCTTGCTCCCTCCTCCGCCTCGCCATCGCACGCACCGGACGCCGCTCGCGACGGCGTCGGGTTGGGAGTCATGGGCCAATGACCAGATATGTGAGGTGGGTCGTCCCCGCCGTACTCCTCGTCCTGGTGGCCACCGCCGCCTGGACCATGCTGCGCGGCGGCGGTGAGAAGACGCTGGTCGCGCACTTCCCGCGCACCGTGTCGATCTACCAGGGCAGCGACGTCCGGGTGCTCGGCGTGCCGGTGGGCCGGGTCGACGAGGTGGTCCCCAACGGCACCGACGTGAAGGTGACCATGCACTACGACGACGACGTCGAGATCCCGGCCGACGCGCAGGCGGTCATCGTGGCGCCGTCGGTGGTCGGCGACCGCTACGTCCAGCTCACCCCGGTCTACACCTCCGGGCCGAGGCTGGCCGATGGGGCCGAGCTCGACACCAGTCGTACCGCGATCCCGCTGGAGCTCGACGACATCTACGGCGACCTCGACGACCTGGTCGTCGCGCTCGGCCCCGATGGCGCCAACAAGAACGGCGCGCTGACCGACCTGCTCGAGCAGACCGCCGCCAACTTCGGCGGTCAGGGCGAGTCCTTCCACCAGACCATCTCCGACTTCGGCGACCTGTCGAAGACCCTCGACGACAACAAGGACGAGCTCTTCGACTCCGCCGCGCAGCTGCAGTCCTTCATCAGCACGCTGGCGGAGAACGACTCGACGGTGCGCGACTTCAACACCTCCCTGGCGCAGGTCTCGGACATGCTGGCGGGGGAGCGCAAGGACCTGGCCGCCTCGCTGCGCAACCTCGGCACCGCCCTCGGCGACGTGACCAGCTTCGTGCAGGAGAACAAGGAGGTGCTCAGCACCGACCTCAAGGGCCTCAACCGGGTCGCGAAGGTGCTGGTCAAGCGGCGCGACGAACTCGCCGAGACCCTCGACGCGGCACCGCTGGCGCTGGACAACCTGTTCCACGCCTACAACCCCGACACCGGCACCCTGGACACCAGTGCCAACCTGACCGCGCTGCCCACCAAGGCGCTCTCCGACCCGTCGCTGACCTTGTGCACGATCCTCGACCAGGCCGACGCGAGCGGCTCGCTGTGCAACCTGGTCGACGGCCTGCTGCCACGCGGAGCGCCGCTGGGCTCGCTTGCCGCGGCAGCCGGCACCGGCTCGGCGATCGGCCGGCACACCGACCCCACTCTCGGCGGGCTGGTGGAGCCATGAAGAAGATCCTCGCCCTTGTCCTCGCCCTGCTCGTCCTGACCGGCTGCGACTTCGACGCCTACGACCTGCCGCTGCCCGGCGGGGCCGAGGTCGGTGCCGACCCCATCGAGGTGACCGTGCAGTTCGCCGACGTGCTCGACCTGGTGCCCGACTCGGCGGTCAAGGTCAACGAGGTCAGCGTCGGCAAGGTGACCGACGTCCGGCTGGTCGACGGCCATGCCGAGGTCGGCCTCGAGCTGCGCAAGGACACCGAGCTGCCGGCCAACGCCGTCGCCGAGATCCGGCAGACCAGCCTGTTGGGCGAGAAGTTCGTCTCGCTGGCCGCACCGGCGGACCCGGCGGCCGCCAAGCTGACCACCGGCGACACCATCCCGCTGGCGCGCAGCGGCCGCAACCCTGAGGTCGAGGAGGTGCTCGGCGCGCTCTCGCTGGTGCTCAACGGCGGCGGCGTCGCCCAGCTCAAGACCATCACCACCGAGCTCAACAAGGCGCTCGGCGGCCGCGAGGACATCGCCCGCTCGGTGCTCGACCAGGTCGACTACCTGGTCGCCAACCTCGACGACAACAAGACCGCCATCGTCAACGCCATCGACGCGCTCGACCGGGTCGCCAAGCAGGCCCGTCAGCAGGAGCCCGCCATCGACCAGGCGCTCGCGGAGCTGCCCAGCGCACTGCAGAGCATCGACGCCCAGCGGCAGGACCTGGTCGCCATGCTGCAGGCGCTCAGCAAGCTCGGTGACGTCGGCACCCGCGTCATCACCGCCTCCAAGGACTCGGTGATCCGCACCGTCGACAACCTCCAGCCCACGCTGACCCAGCTCGCCGACGCGGGCGACGACCTGGTCAACTCCATCGACACCGCGCTGACCTACCCGTTCGTCGACGACGTCGTCGGTCGCGACCCCCAGGTCGCGCGCAATATCGCGATGGGCGACTACGTCAACCTCTCCATCCAGCTCGACATCGATCTCGCCAGCCCTGCGAGCGCTCTCGTCAGCTCGCCGTTGCCCTCCGACCTGGAGCCGACCAAGATCGTCTTCGAGCTGGCCGACTGCCTGGCCTCGGCCAGCCTCGACAGCGAGGCCTGTCAGTACATCCTGGGACTGCCCGGCGGCCTGCTCGACATCGCCAACGAGTGCCAGAAGTCCGGCAACCGCGACACCGCCCTCTGCCTGACCCTCGCCCAGCTGCCCGGTGGCATCGACGGCCTGATCTCCGACCTGCTCGGCCTCGACGGTGCCAGCACCGCCGTCGCCACTCCGGTCACTCCCGGCGCCAGCCCGTCGAGCGGCTGCAATGTGCTCGGTCTGCCGATCTGCCTGCGCGCCGCGCCCGGATCGGCCGCCGGGTCGGGGCTGCCGGAGCCCGGCGCGGACGGCAAGAGCCAGGTCACCTACGAGCAACTCGCCACCGTCTACGACCCGTCGCTGGTGCGGCTGCTGATGCCCGGCCTCGACACCGCGGACAGGAGCCAACAGTGATCACCCGTCGTACCAAGCTGCAACTGCTGGTCTTTGCCATCATCACCCTGGTCGGAGTGACCTACACCGGCGCCCGCTACGCCCGCCTCGACCGGCTCTTCTACAGCGACAGCTACACCGTCGTCGCGCACTTCGCGGTCTCCGGCGGCATCTACCAGGGCGCCGAGGTGACCTATCGCGGCGTCAAGATCGGCCAGGTGAAGAAGCTGGAGCTGACCGAGGACGGCGTCGACGTCTACCTCGGTGTCGACAAGTCCTACGACGCCATCCCGGCCGACACCCTGGCGGTGGTCGGCAACCGCTCGGCCATCGGCGAGCAGTACGTCGAGCTGCAGCCGCAGAGCAAGGCCGAGCCCTACCTCCGCGACGGCACCGAGCTCGCCCGGTCCGAGACCCGCACCCCGCTGCCCACCGAGCAGTTGCTCGCCGACGCCGCCACGACGGTCGACTCGGTCGACCAGCAGGCGCTGCAGACCACCGTCACCGAGCTGGGCGCAGCGTTCGCCGGCACCGGCGAGGACCTGCAGCAGATCCTCGACACCGGCATGTCGTTCATCCAGACCGCCAACGACAACTTTGACGTGACGACGGCGCTGATCCGCGACGCCAACACGGTGCTGTCCGGGCAGGTGGACACGCAGAGCTCCATCCGCGACTTCGCCAAGAACCTCGAGCTGTTCAGCGGCACCCTGGCCGGCAACGACAAGGCGCTGCGCCGGCTCCTCGTCAACGGCGCGGCCGGCGCGGCCGAGCTGAAGACCTTCCTCGACGAGAACAAGGTCGACCTCACCGAGCTGCTCAGCGAGTCGGTCACCACCGGCGAGATCGTGCTCAAGAAGCTCCCCGGCCTCAAGCAGGCACTGGTGCTCTACCCCTATGTCGTCGAAGGCGGCTTCACGGTCGCCTCCAAGGACTCGAACACCGGCCTGTACGACGCCCACTTCGGTCTGGTGCTGACCCCCGCCAATCTCTGCTACCAGGGCTATGGCGGCACCAAGAAGCGAGCGCCGCAGGACGGCTCCAACAAGCCCATGAACACCGACGCCCGGTGCACCGAGGCGGCCTCGAAGAGCAACCCGCGCGGGCTGCAGAACCTCCACCGCGCGGCGCCCTTCGGCGATGCTCCCGTGGTGGCGTCGTACGACCGCGAGAGCGGCACCCTGACGTGGGGCGACCCCGATGAGTGAGAATGGCGGGATGTTTCGCTGGGGCGTGCTCGCGGTCCTGATCGCCGCCATCGTGGCCGCGCTGGCCGTCCTCGGGGTGCAGGCCTCGGCGCGCGGTGGCAACCCGTTCTCGACCGCCAACGACACCCAGTCGGCGCGCGACGCCGCGACATCGGTGGCCCGGCAGTTCATGCTGCGGGTCAACACCTACGGCCCCGACCTGCTCGAGGGCACCACCATGCCGAAGTACCGCGAGCTGGTCGAGGAGGTCGTCACCACCACCTTCAAGACCGACTTCGAGCAGAACGCGCCCTACGCCGAGGCGACCGTCGCCCAGGTCGGGCTGGACCGCACCACCGAGGTCTACGCCACCGGGGTCGGGTCGATCGACACCGACCGGGGCCGCGCCACCGTGCTGGTCGCGGGTGCCTTCACCAACTCCTACCCCGACGCCGATGCGCCCGACGACGAGAGCAAGCGGGTGGCCGCCGACCCGCAGCCCTACCGGGTCGAGGTCACCCTGGTCCGCCAGGGCGGCGCCTGGAAGGTCGACTCCTTCACCCCGGTCGGCCAGGACCAGCAGCAGACCACGTCGCCGTCGTCCTCGCCGTCGCCGTCGTCCTCGTCCTCGCCGTCCTCGGAGCCGTCCGCCGGGACCCCGAGCGGATCGGTGGCGCCATGACCTTCGAGAGCCCTACCTGGTACGACCTGCTCGGCGTCGAGCCGACCGCCTCGACCGAGGAGATCCGGGCCGCCTGGAAGGCCGCCATCGCCGACCTCGACCCCACCGACCGCCGCTTCCAACGGCTCAACGACGCCGCCGCGGTCCTCCTCGATCCCCACTCCCGCCAGCGCTACGACCGCCAGCAGCACGACGCAACCCTCCCCACCCGCCGAGTCGGCAGAAGTGCTGGTGCTGAGGGCCCCGAGTCGGCAGAAGTGCTGGCTCCAGAGAGCCCGAGTCGGCAGAAGCGCTGGCTCCACAGAGCCCGAGTCGGCAGAAGTGCTGGCCCCACAGACGCCGAGTCGGCAGCAGTGCTGCCGACTCGGCACCTCAGGCGCCAGCACAAGCGCCGACTCGGCACTTCTGAGACCAGCACTTCTGCCGAGTCGGCGCGGGAGGGGGCCGAGGAGCCGACGGCAGCACCGGTCCGGCGGCGGGAGGTGCCTGGCTGGGTGCTGGCGGTGCTGGGTGTGCTGGCCATTGCGCTGGTGGCCACTGCGGCGTACTCCTGGTCCCGGCCCAACCCGAAGACCGCCGAGAGCGACGCTCGGGAGGCGCTGGAGGTGGCCGAGCGGGCCATCGTGCCGGTGCTGTCCTACGACTACCGCACCCTGGAGGAGGACGAGAAGGAGGCCGACTCTTATCTCACCGACCGCTACCGGACCAAGGACTTCGACCCGATCTTCGCCACCATCAAGAAGAACGCCCCGGACGCCCAGACCGTGGTCACCACGAGTGTGGTGGCCTCCAGCGTCGTCCGCGCCGGGGACGGCCGGGTCGAGGTGATGCTGCTCGTCGACCGGCCCACCACCAACAAAGCGACCACCACGCCGATCCTCTACGAGGACCACGTCACCGTGACCATGCAGAAGACCGACGGCAGCTGGCTCATCGACAACCTGACCACCTGAGAGGGCCTTCGAGAGCCCGGGCAGGAGTGGACCCGCGCCGCTCGGAGGCCCTACGGTGGCACGCGACCGTCCGCTGACGTCGAGTCCCCAAGGTGCGTGCGCATGGCCAAGAAAAAGAAGAAGCGGGCAACCGCGCTGCTCCCAGCATCGCAACGCCATCTGGTCTCTCGCTTCTCCTACGGCCTGACCCCGGGCCTCGGCAAGCAGGTGCACGCCCGCGGCGGAGCGCACGACTGGTTCTCGTGGCAGCTGACGCCCGGCCGCGTCAAGGACCGCAAGGCCGCCCGGCTGCGCGCCTGGTGGCCGCACCTGTGGCAGTCGCCGACCACGCTGATGAGCCATCACCAGGACGGCAGCAAGCCCGGGTGGGAGGTGATGGACGATTACCAGCGCTGGGTGCTCGCCCGTCGCATCACCTCCCAGGAGCAGTTGCTCGAGGTGATGGCCGGCTTCTGGGAGAACCACTTCCATGTGCCGCCGACCGGCGATGCCTGGTTCATGTACCGCATCCAGTACGGGCTGAAGATCCGCAAGCACGCGCTGGGCCGTTTCGACAAGCTGCTGCACACCGTGATCACCCACCCGGCGATGTTGATGTATCTCGACAACGCCGCGTCGACCAAGACCGCCCCCAACGAGAACCTCGGCCGCGAGCTGCTCGAGCTGCACACCGTCGGCGAGGGCAACTACGACGAGGACGACGTCAAGGCCTCCGCGCGCATCCTCACCGGCTGGCGGGTCGACCTGGGCAAGACCTGGCGGCCCTACTACGACAAGGAGTCGCACTGGGTCGGCCGGGTCCGGGTGCTCGGCTTCAAAAATGCCAACAAGAACGCCGACGGCCGCAAGCTCACCAAGAAGTACCTCACCTACCTCGCGCATCACCCGGCCACCGCGGAGCACCTCGCCCGCAAGCTGGCGACCAAGTTCGTCTCCGACACCCCCTCGAAACAGCTGGTCAAGCACCTGGCGAAGGTCTACCGCAAGAGCGACACCGACATCAGTGCGGTGCTCCGGGCACTGGTCCAGAGCAAGGAGTTCCAGCGCTCCCGGGGACGCAAGATCACCACGCCCAGCGAGGACGTCGTGGCGACCTACCGCTCCCTCGGCGTGCGGCTCGCCCGGCCCACCAGCAGCAGCTCGGCGGCGCAGGCCATCCTCTACCAGTGCACCGGCCTCGGCGCGGCACCGCTGGGCTGGCCGCGTCCGGACGGGCAGCCGCTGACCAACCGCTCCTGGGCCTCTCCGGCGCGGCTGCTCGGCTCGCTGTCGGTGCACACCAACATGGCCGGCGGCTGGTGGCCCAAGGAGGGCATCTCCTACCGCGAGCCGGTGAAGTGGCTGCCGGCCGACGAGGTCCGCTTCGACCGTCTCGTCCGACACCTCAGCGAGAAGCTGCTGCATCGCAAGGCCGACAAGGCGCTGCTGCGCGCCTGCTCCACCGCGGTCGCGACCCCCCTCGACGACGTCGTCGATGCCGACCACGCAGTGGTGAAGTGGCAGATGCCCCGGCTGCTGACCACCCTGCTCGACTCACCGGAGTTCTTCACACGATGACGCACCAGACCCAGTCGAGCGCAGCCGCCTGCTGCGACGAGTTCGCCCGGTTGACCAGCACCAGCCGGCGCGGGCTCCTCCGCGGCGCGCTGCTCGGCGGCCTCGCCGTCACCCTCGGCGACGCCGTCATCACGACCTCACCGGCGAGCGCCGCCACCGCCCGCGCGGTGATGGTGGTGCTCTCGCTGCGCGGCGCCGCCGACGGCCTCTCGCTCGTCGTACCGCACGGCGACCCGGTCTACTACCAGGCCCGGCCGCGGATCGCGGTGCCTGCCGACAAGCTGATCGCCAAGGACGACTTCTTCGGCCTCCACCCGGCCTTCGAGCCATTGCTGCCGATGTGGAACGCCGGCTCGCTGGCCGCCGTCCACGCCGCCGGCCTGCCCGCCCCCAACCGATCGCACTTCTCCGCGATGGAGGAGCTCGAGGACGCCGCCCCCGGCTCCTCGACCCGAACCGGCTGGCTCAACCGGCTCATCGGCGCCGACTCGATCGCCTCGCCGCTGCAGGCCTTCGCGCTCGGCAGCGGCCCGGTGCCGGCCTCGCTGATCGGCCCGGAGCCGGCGATGGCGGCCAGCTCGGTCGGCAACGTGAAGATCCCCGGGGCCGATGTCAAGAAGGGCGAGGCCGACCCGCGGCTGCGCTCGCTGCACCAGCTCTGGGACGGTCGCAGCGACGACCTCGGCCGGGCGATGAGTGCCTCCTTCGGAGCGGTCGCCGACTTCGCGACGGTGGCCAACGGGTCGGCCGACCCGCAGAACGGCGCCACCTACCCAAGCAGCGATCTCGGCCGCGCCCTTGCCCAGGTCGCCCGCATCGTACGCGCCGACGTCGGCGTCGAAGTGGTCACGATCGACCACGGCAACTGGGACATGCACAGCGACATGGGCAACCTGCAGTGGGGCGACGTCAAGACCAAGACGACCGAGCTCGCCGGCTCGTTGGCGGCCTTCTTCACCGACCTCGGGACGCTGGCCGAGAAGGTGACGGTGGTCTGCCTCAGCGAGTTCGGCCGCCGCGTCGTCGAGAACGCCAACTGGGGCACCGACCACGGCTACGGCACCACCATGTTCGCGCTGGGCGCGGGGGTGAAGGGCGGCTATCACGGCCGCTGGCCGGGACTGACCAAGACCGGGGACGCCGACGTGCTGGTGACCACCGACTATCGCAGCGTGCTCACCGAGGTCGTCCGGTCCCGCTTCAACGCCAGCATCCCGGCGGTCTTCCCCGGGTTCACCCCCACCCGAGTGGGGATGATGGTCGGCCAGTAGCGGCAATTCCCTCCCGGCACTGACTTGGTGCTTGACCTGGCGCACCGACTGGCGCATCATCATCTGCGTTCGACGTCAGGTTTCTTGACGTCAGCCTTGTGGTGCACGCATCTATGCGCTATCGTTGCGCTTTGCGCGTGCCCTCATATGCCCTTCAACTGTCCGGTGTTGATCGTGTGGGGGGCAGCGCTCACCACCAGCGAAACCTCATCAAGGATTCCTCTTGGCCGCGCGCAGCACCTCTGCTGATTCCAAGTCCCGCCGCATCTCGTTCGCAAAGATCACCGAGCCTCTCGAGGTCCCCCAACTCCTCGCCCTCCAGACCGACAGCTTCGACTGGTTGGTTGGAAACGACGTCCACAAGGAGCGGATCGCGCAGCGCCGCGCCGCCGGTGAGGACGTCTCCGACAAGTCGGGCCTGGAGGAGATCTTCGAGGAGATCTCCCCGATCGAGGACTTCTCCGAGACGATGTCGCTCTCGTTCGAGAACCCGGTCTTCTACGACCCGAAGTACACCGTCGAGGAGTGCAAGGAGAAGGACTTCACCTACTCCGCGCCGCTCTACGTCTCCGCCGAGTTCACCAACAACGACACCGGTGAGATCAAGGGCCAGACCGTCTTCATGGGCGACTTCCCGCTGATGACCGACAAGGGCACCTTCATCATCAACGGCACCGAGCGTGTCGTCGTCTCGCAGTTGGTCCGGTCCCCGGGCGTCTACTTCGAGCGCACCGCCGACAAGACCTCCGACAAGGACATCTTCACCGCCAAGCTGATCCCGAGCCGGGGGGCCTGGCTGGAGTTCGAGATCGACAAGCGCGACATGGTCGGCGTCCGACTCGACCGCAAGCGCAAGCAGAGCGTGACCGTCCTGCTCAAGGCGCTGCAGGCCGTCGCCGCCGAGCCCGGCTACGTGGGCCAGCCCTTCGACTACGAGGCGACGATGGCCGAGCTTCGCCAGTTCGAGTCGATCCAGCTCACCGAGGAGAAGGACCACGTCGCCGGCCCCGACGAGGCGCTGCTCGACATCTACCGCAAGCTCCGCCCGGGCGAGCCGCCGACGCGCGAGGCCGCGCTGACGCTGCTGAAGAACTACTACTTCAACCCCAAGCGCTACGACCTCGCCAAGGTCGGCCGCTACAAGATCAACAAGAAGCTCGGCCTCGTCGAGGCCTTCGACCAGCAGACGCTGACCGTCGACGACATCGTCGCTGCGATCAAGTACATCGTCGCGCTGCACGACGGCCGCAGCCAGATCGAGGCGCCGCAGGGCACCCTCGACATCTCGGCCGACGACATCGACCACTTCGGCAACCGCCGGATGCGCACCGTGGGCGAGCTGATCCAGAACCAGCTCCGCACCGGCCTGGCCCGGATGGAGCGCGTGGTCCGCGAGCGGATGACCACCCAGGACGTCGAGGCGATCACGCCGCAGTCGCTGATCAACATCCGCCCGGTCGTCGCGGCGCTGAAGGAGTTCTTCGGCACCTCGCAGCTCTCGCAGTTCATGGACCAGACCAACCCGATCGCCGGGCTGACCCACAAGCGCCGCCTCTCGGCGCTCGGCCCGGGCGGTCTCTCCCGTGACCGCGCCGGCATGGAGGTCCGCGACGTCCACCCGTCGCACTACGGCCGGATGTGTCCGATCGAGACTCCCGAGGGTCCCAACATCGGTCTGATCGGCTCGCTCGCCTCCTACGGCCGGATCAACCCCTTCGGCTTCGTCGAGACGCCCTACCGCAAGGTCGTCGACGGCGTCGTCACCGACGACATCGACTACCTCACCGCCGACGACGAGGACCGGTTCGTCATCGCCCAGGCCAACGCCGCGATCGATGACAAGGGCCGCTTCGTCGACGAGCGGGTGCTGGTCCGTCAGCGCGACGGCGAGGTCTCCGAGATCTCGGCCGGCGAGGTCGACTACATGGACGTCTCGCCGCGCCAGATGGTCTCCGTCGCGACCGCGCTGATCCCGTTCCTCGAGCACGACGACGCCAACCGGGCCCTGATGGGCGCCAACATGCAGCGCCAGGCGGTCCCGCTGGTCCGCAGCCAGGCCCCGCTGGTCGGCACCGGCATGGAGTTCCGCGCCGCCGTCGACGCCGGCGACGTGGTCACCGCCACCAAGGCCGGTGTGGTCAAGGAGGTCACCGCCGACATCGTCGAGACCCTCAACGACGACGGCACCTACACGACGTACCGACTGGCCAAGTTCCGCCGCTCCAACCAGGGCACCTGCATCAACCAGCGACCGCTGGTCGGGGAGGGTGACCGGGTCGAGGCCGGTGGCCCGATCGCCGACGGCCCCTGCACCGACGACGCGGAGATGGCCTTGGGCCAGAACCTCCTGGTCGCCTTCATGCCGTGGCAGGGCCACAACTACGAGGACGCCATCATCCTCTCCCAGCGGTTGGTGCAGGAGGACTACCTCACCTCGATCCACATCGAGGAGCACGAGGTCGACGCCCGCGACACCAAGCTGGGCCCGGAGGAGATCACCCGCGACATCCCCAACGTCTCCGAGGAGATGCTGGCCGACCTCGACGAGCGCGGCATCATCCGCATCGGCGCCGAGGTCCGCAACGGCGACATCCTGGTCGGCAAGGTCACCCCGAAGGGCGAGACCGAGCTGACCCCGGAGGAGCGGCTGCTGCGCGCGATCTTCGGTGAGAAGGCCCGCGAGGTCCGCGACACCTCGATGAAGGTGCCGCACGGCGAGGAGGGCACCGTCATCGGTGTCCGCGTCTTCGACCGCGAGGAGGGCGACGAGCTGCCGCCGGGGGTCAACCAGTTGGTGCGCGTCTACGTCGCGCAGAAGCGGAAGATCTCCGTGGGTGACAAGCTCGCCGGCCGTCACGGCAACAAGGGCGTCATCGCCAAGATCCTGCCGATCGAGGACATGCCGTTCATGGAGGACGGCACCCCGGTCGACGTCATCCTCAACCCGCTCGGCGTGCCCCGCCGGATGAACATCGGCCAGGTCCTCGAGCTCCACCTCGGCTGGCTCGCCAAGCAGGGCTGGGACCTCAACCTGACCGGCAAGAAGGACGACCAGGAGTGGAAGAAGCGGCTGATCAAGATCGGTCTGGAGCAGGCCGTTCCTGACAGCAAGGTCGCCACCCCGGTCTTCGACGGCGCCCGTGAGGACGAGATCACCGGTCTGCTCGGTGCCACCATCCCCAACCGCGACGGCATCCGCGTCGTGGGCGAGGACGGCAAGGCCCGGCTCTTCGACGGCCGCTCCGGCGAGCCGTTCCCGGAGCCGGTCGCGGTCGGCTACATGTACATCCTCAAGCTGCACCACCTCGTCGACGACAAGATCCACGCGCGCTCGACCGGCCCCTACTCGATGATCACGCAGCAGCCGCTGGGCGGCAAGGCCCAGTTCGGCGGCCAGCGGTTCGGCGAGATGGAGGTCTGGGCAATGGAGGCCTACGGGGCGGCGTACGCCCTGCAGGAGCTGCTCACGATCAAGTCCGACGACGTGCCCGGCCGCGTGAAGGTCTACGAGGCGATCGTCAAGGGCGAGAACATCCCCGACTCGGGCATCCCGGAGTCGTTCAAGGTTCTCGTCAAGGAGATGCAGTCGCTCTGCCTCAACGTCGTGGTCCTCAACCAGGAGGGTCAGTCGATCGAGCTGCGTGACGCGGAGGAGGACGTCTTCCGCGCCGCCGAGGAGCTCGGCATCGACCTGTCCCGGCGCGAGCCCAGCTCGGTCGAAGAAGTCTGAGTGGTGCCGGGGGTACGTCGGCAGGCCGGCGTACCCCCCGCCCTCAGTCACCAGTCTTTTGAATCTCTTTTCGTCACTAACGAAGGACAAGTAGCCAAGTGCTCGACGTGAACTTCTTCGACCAGCTTCAGATCGGCCTGGCCACCGCGGAGGAAATCCGCGCGTGGAGCCACGGCGAGGTCAAGAAGCCGGAGACCATCAACTACCGCACGCTCAAGCCCGAGCGTGACGGCCTCTTCTGCGAGAAGATCTTCGGTCCTACCCGGGACTGGGAGTGCTACTGCGGCAAGTACAAGCGGGTCCGCTTCAAGGGCATCATCTGCGAGCGCTGCGGTGTCGAGGTGACCCGCTCCAAGGTGCGTCGCGAGCGGATGGGCCACATCGAGCTCGCCGCCCCGGTGACCCACATTTGGTACTTCAAGGGCGTGCCGTCGCGGCTGGGCTACCTGCTCGACCTCGCCCCGAAGGACCTCGAGAAGGTCATCTACTTCGCCGCCTACATGATCACCGCGGTCGACGAGGACGCCCGCCACCGCGACCTGTCCTCGCTCGAGGGCAAGGTCGGCCTGGAGCGCGAGCGGCTCACCAACCGGATGAACCTCGCCATCGGGGACCGCACCAAGAAGCTCGAGGAGGACCTCGCCGCGCTCGAGGCCGAGGGTGCCAAGGCCGACCAGAAGCGCAAGGTGCGCGACGGCGCCGAGCGCGAGCTCGCCGCGATCCGCAAGCGCTCCGAGGCCGAGGTCGCCCGCCTCGACGAGGTGTGGGACACGTTCAAGAGCCTCAAGGTCCAGGACCTGCTCGGTGACGAGATCCTCTACCGCGAGATGAAGAACTGGTTCGGCAAGTACTTCGAGGGCCACATGGGCGCCACTGCGATCCAGAAGCGCCTGGAGACCTTCGACATCGACGCCGAGGTCGAGTCGCTGCGCGAGACCATCGCCACCGGCAAGGGCCAGCGCAAGGTCCGCGCTCTCAAGCGGCTCAAGGTCGTCGACGCCTTCCGCAAGACTGGCAACAAGCCGATCGGCATGGTGCTCGACGCCGTCCCGGTCATCCCGCCGGACCTGCGCCCGATGGTGCAGCTCGACGGTGGCCGGTTCGCCACCTCCGACCTCAACGACCTCTACCGTCGGGTCATCAACCGCAACAACCGCCTCAAGCGGCTGCTCGACCTCGGCGCGCCCGAGATCATCGTCAACAACGAGAAGCGGATGCTGCAGGAGGCCGTCGACTCGCTGTTCGACAACGGCCGTCGTGGCCGACCGGTGACCGGCCCGGGCAACCGCCCGCTGAAGTCGCTCTCCGACATGCTCAAGGGCAAGCAGGGCCGGTTCCGTCAGAACCTGCTCGGCAAGCGCGTCGACTACTCCGGCCGCTCGGTCATCGTGTCGGGTCCGCAGTTGAAGCTGCACCAGTGCGGTCTGCCGAAGCAGATGGCGCTGGAGCTGTTCAAGCCGTTCGTGATGAAGCGGCTGGTCGACCTCTCGCACGCCCAGAACATCAAGTCCGCCAAGCGGATGGTCGAGCGTGCCCGCCCGGTCGTGTGGGACGTCCTCGAGGAGGTCATCACCGAGCACCCGGTGCTGCTCAACCGTGCCCCCACGCTGCACCGCCTGGGCATCCAGGCCTTCGAGCCGCAACTGATCGAGGGCAAGGCCATCCAGCTCCACCCGCTGGTGTGTGGCGCCTTCAACGCCGACTTCGACGGCGACCAGATGGCGGTTCACCTGCCGCTCTCCGCGGAGGCGCAGGCCGAGGCCCGCATCCTGATGCTCTCGACCAACAACATCCTCAAGCCCTCCGACGGCCGTCCGGTGACCATGCCGAGCCAGGACATGATCATCGGTCTGTTCTTCCTCACCACCGACCGCGACGACCAGCTGGGCGAGGTCCGCGACGCCAAGGGCAAGGTCATCGGGCTGCGCTCGTTCACCTCGCAGGCCGAGGCGATCCGCGCCTTCGACCTGGGTGAGATCAGCCTGCAGTCGCGGGTCCGGGTCCGGCTCACCGACATCGTGCCGCCGGAGGACTGGGAGGCCCCCGCGGGCTGGACCGAGGGCGACCCGATCCTGCTCGAGACCACGCTGGGCCGCACCATCTTCAACGACACGCTGCCGGCCGACTTCCCCTACGTCAACGAGGAGGTCGGCAAGAAGCGCCTCGGCGCGATCGTCAACGCTCTCGCCGAGCGCTATCCCAAGGTCGTCGTGGCGGCGTCGCTGGACGCGCTGAAGGACAACGGCTTCCACTGGGCGACCCGCTCGGGCGTCACGGTCTCGATCGACGACGTCACCACGCCGGCCAACAAGGGCGAGATCCTGCTCGAGTTCGAGAACAAGGCCGCCAAGATCCAGAAGCAGTTCGAGCGCGGCCTGGTCACCGATGAGGAGCGCCGCCAGGAGCTGGTGGAGATCTGGACCGAGGCCGCCAAGGTCGTCGGCGACGCCATGGAGGCCGCCTTCAAGGAGCAGCCGGCCAACCCGATCTACATGCAGGTCTACTCCGGCGCCTCCGGTAACTTCAACCAGATCCGTCAGGTCGGCGCCATGCGTGGCCTGGTCGCCAACCCGAAGGGCGAGATCATCCCGCGGCCGATCAAGGCCAACTTCCGCGAGGGTCTCTCCGTGCTGGAGTACTTCATCTCCACCCACGGCGCCCGCAAGGGTCTGGCCGACACTGCGCTGCGCACCGCCGACTCGGGTTACCTGACCCGTCGTCTGGTGGACGTCTCGCAGGACGTCATCATCCGCGAGGAGGACTGCGGCACCGAGCGCGGCTTCACCGTGGACATCACCACCGAGGACGTCGAGACGACCGCCTATGCCCGCACCGCGGCCGAGGACGTCGTACACCCGAAGACCGGCGAGGTCATCGTGGTGGCCGGCGACGACCTGGGCGACGTCAAGATCGCCGAGCTGGTCGAGGCCGGGGTCGACGAGGTGAAGATCCGCTCGGTCCTCACCTGTGAGGCCCGGACCGGCACCTGCGCCAAGTGCTACGGCCGCTCGCTGGCCACCGGCAAGCTGGTCGACATCGGCGAGGCCGTCGGCATCATCGCCGCCCAGTCGATCGGTGAGCCCGGCACGCAGTTGACCATGCGTACCTTCCACACCGGTGGCGTGGCCTCGGCCGACGACATCACGCAGGGCCTGCCCCGCGTCGTGGAGCTCTTCGAGGCCCGCACCCCGAAGGGCGTCGCCCCGATCAGCGAGGCCGCCGGCCGCGTCCAGATCGAGGAGAGCGACAAGGCCCGCAAGGTCCTGGTCACCCCCGACGACGGCAGCGAGGTCAAGGAGTACGTCGTCTCCCGGCGTGCCCGCCTCAACGTCGCCGACGGCGAGCACATCGAGGTCGGTCGCACCCTCACGGTCGGCACGCCCGACCCGAAGGAGGTCCTCCGCATCCTCGGCGTCCGCTCGACCCAGAAGCACCTCGTCGACGAGGTGCAGGGCGTCTACAAGAGCCAGGGTGTGTCCATCCACGCCAAGCACATCGAGATCATCGTGCGGCAGATGCTGCGCCGGATCACCGTGCTGGAGTCGGGCGACACCAACCTGCTCCCGTCCGACCTGGTCGACCGGGCGCTGTTCGAGGTGGAGAACCGCCGGGTCGTCTCCGAGGGCGGCAAGCCGGCCTCGGGTCGTCCGGAGCTGATGGGCATCACCAAGGCCTCGCTGGCCACCGAGTCGTGGCTCTCGGCCGCGTCGTTCCAGGAGACCACGCGGGTCCTGACCGACGCCGCCATCAACGGCCGCTCCGACTCGCTGCGCGGCCTGAAGGAGAACGTCATCATCGGCAAGCTGATCCCGGCGGGCACCGGCTTGGAGCGTTACCGCAACATCCGGGTCGAGCCTACCGAGGAGGCGCGCGCCGCGGCGTACTCCGTCACCGGCTACGAGACCTACGACTACGAGTTCGGCTCGGGCACCGGTCAGGCCGTCGCTCTCGACGACTTCGACTTCGGCTCCTACCAGAACTGACCGCGAGTCGGCAGAAGTGCGAGTCTGAGAAGGCTCGAGTCGGCGCTAGTGCAGGGCATCTGGCCTGCACTAGTGGTCGTCTCTGGAAGTTCGTGGGGGGTATGCGTGGATCCAGGTGCGCGCAGCGCAAGGCGGCGTCGCGACGGCATACCGGGCGTCTTCCGAGC
>NZ_JASGDQ010000095.1:0-18400 GCF_047607185.1 Nocardioides sp.
AACTCGCCGCCTGGGCCAGCGCCACCAACGCCGACCAACGCCAAGTCGACTGGAGATTCACCACCGCCGACGCCCGCATCAAACTCCGACACCTATACCCGGTGCTTTAGGAGCGACACCCTACTAGTTAACTAGCGGCCCATGGACGAGGTTCCCATCCGCGACGGGTCGATCAGGCTCGGTCAGTTCCTCAAGCTTGCCAACCTGGTCGAGTCCGGCGCCGACGCCAAGCCCCTGATCGCGGCGGGCGAGGTGTCGGTCAACGGGTCGGTCGAGACCCGCCGCGGCCGGCAGCTCGTCCCCGGTGACGTGGTCGCGCTGGCCGACGGCCGTGCTGCGCGGGTGGTCGACGAGGCGTCGTACGACGACAACCTGCCGTGGTGATGCAGCGGGACGTCATGCGGATGGAGCAAGCCCTTGCTCCATCCGCATGACGTTGCGGGCTCGGGTCAGGACACGCCGAGCAGGTCGACGACGAAGATCAGGGTCTCGCCCGGCTTGATGACACCACCGGCACCGCGGTCGCCGTAGCCGAGGTGGGGCGGGATGACCAGCTGGCGGCGGCCGCCGACCTTCATGCCCTGCACGCCCTGGTCCCAGCCGGAGATGACCTGGCCGATGCCGAGCCGGAACTTCAGCGGCTCGCCGCGGTTGTAGGAGGCGTCGAACTCCTCGCCGGTGCTCAGCGCCACGCCGACATAGTGGACCGACACGACGTCGAGCTCCTTGGCCTCGGCGCCGTCGCCCTCGACGAGGTCGGTGATGACGAGGTCGGCGGGCGGGGTGGGGTCGACGAAGTCGATCTCGGGCTTCTCCATGGCCGCCAGCGTAGTGGAGCCTCTCAGAACGTGTTCTCAGCTCTGCCGCAGGTAGGAGTCGAGCTGGTCGCGCTCGAAGGTGAGCTGGTCGATGCGGTGCTTGACCAGGTCGCCGATGCTGACGATCCCGACCACGGTGTCGCCGTCGACGACCGGCAGGTGCCGGACCCGGCGCTCGGTCATCACCCCGAGCAGGTCCTCGAGCTGGTCCTCGGGGGAGCAGGTGGTCACCGCCGTGCTCATCAGCTGGCGCACCGGCGCCGCCACGGCCTCCTCGGCGCCGGCCGTATGCAGGTGGCGGACGACGTCGCGCTCGCTGACGATGCCGTCCATGCGGTCGCCGGCACCGACGATGCAGGCGCCGATGTTATGCCGAGCCAGCAGGGCCAGCAGCTCCTGCACCGTCGCCTCGGGGCTGATCGTGACGACCCCGTCGAGGGGCTTGTGAGCGAGTACCTCGGAGATGCGCATACCCCGACGCTAGCGCGCTTGTGAACTTGTGACCAGCCCCTCGGGGCGGGTCAGCGGCCGTGCAGCGGGGTGACGCTCCCGGGGCCGTGTGAGGGCCAGTCCGGGTCCGAGCCGTCGTCGGGCAGCGAGCCGAGGAAGGACAGCACCGCGTCGTGCAGGTGGGTGTTGGTGGCCAGCGCGTTGCCGCCCCACGGGCCCGGCTCCCCGGCCAGCGAGGTGAAGGTGCCCCCGGCCTCGGTGACGATCGGCACCAGCGCCGCCATGTCGTAGACCTCCAGCTCCGGCTCCGCGGCGATGTCCACCGCACCCTCCGCGAGCAGCATGTAGGACCAGAAGTCGCCGTAGCCGCGGGTGCGCCAGACCCGTCGCATCAACGCGAGCACGTCCTCGAGCCGGCCGCGCTCCTCCCAGCCACCGAGCGAGGAGTAGGCCAGCGAGGCGTCCTCGAGGCGGCGTACGTCGGAGACCTCGCACCGGGTCGCCTTCATCAGCGACCTCCCGGTCCAGGCTCCCTGGCCCTGGGCGGCCCACCAGCGCCGACCCAGCTGCGGCGCCGAGACGACGCTCATCACCACCTCGTCCTCGACCGCCAGCGCGATCAGGGTGGCCCACACCGGCACGCCGCGCACGTAGTTCTTGGTGCCGTCGATCGGATCGACGATCCAGCGTCGGCTCGACGACCCCGTCGAGCCGGTCTCCTCGCCGGTGATGGCGTCGCGGGAGCGGGTGCGGGACAGCGTGCGGCGGATCGACTCCTCGACGGCCCGGTCGGCGTCGCTGACCGGGGTCAGGTCGGGCTTGGCCATCACGTGCAGGTCGAGCGCCTTGAACCGATCGGAGCTGATCGAGTCGGCGTCGTCGGCCAGCAGATGCGCCAAGCGCAGGTCGTCGGTGTAGTCGTCGGCCACGGATGAAGGCTAGTACGCCGGCTCGGACCGGGCCGCCAGCAGCCGGCGGAACGAGGCCACCCGCTCGGGGTCGGCCTCGCCGGCCGCGACCGCGACGTCGAGGCCGCACTCGGGCTCGTCGTCGCCGTGGGTGCAGCCGCGCGGGCAGTCCTCGGTCATCTCGTCCAGATCGGGGAAGGCCTCGATGAGGTGCTCCGGCTCGACGTGGGCCAGGCCGAAGGAGCGGATGCCCGGGGTGTCGACGATCCAGCCGTCGTCGGATCCGGGGAGCGCCAGCAGGTAGGCGCTGGTCGAGGTGTGCCGGCCGCGTCCGGTGACGGCGTTGACGTGGCCGACCTCGCGATCCGCGTCCGGCACCAGCGCGTTGACCAGGGTGGACTTGCCGACCCCGGAGTGGCCGAGCAGCACGCTGGTCCGTCCCTGCAGCCGCTCGCGCAGCTCGGCCAGATCGCCGCCCTTGCGGGTGACCACCCACGGCACCCCGAGGCTGCGGTAGGTGACCAGCAGCGTCTCCGGGTCGGCCAGGTCGGCCTTGGTCAGGCACAGCAGCGGCGCCATCCCGGCGTCGTACGCCGCCACCAGGGCGCGGTCGATGAGCCGCGGTCGCGGCTCGGGGTCGGCGAGCGCGGTGACGACGACCATCTGGTCGGCGTTGGCGACGATGACCCGCTCGACCGGATCGTCGTCGTCGGCGGTACGGCGCAGCACCGTCGTGCGCGGCCGCACCTCGACGATCCGGGCCAGCGCCCCGTCGACCCCCGAGACGTCGCCGACCACCCGGACCCGGTCGCCGACCACCACGCCCTTGCGACCGAGCGGCCGGGCCTTGACCGCCCAGATCTCGCGCGCCTCGACGATGACCGTGAACCGGCCCCGGTCGACGGTGACGACCACCCCGTCGACGGCGTCGTCGTAGCTGGGACGCTCCTTGGTGCGCGGCCGGGTGCGGCGCCGGGGACGGTCGTAGTGCTCGACGTCCTGCTCGGTGTAGCGACCGGGGGAGCGTGCCATCTGGGCCCTCAGTGAATGGACGCTGCGAAGAGGGAGGCCCAGAACGGCGCGAAGTCGGTGAAGGTCTTGGCGGTGGTCTCGACGTTCTCCACGAGCACCCCGTCGACCGCGGCGCCCAGCACCACGCCGGCGTGGGCCATCCGGTGGTCGGCGTAGGTGTGGAACAGGCCGCCGCTGAGCCTGGCCGGGCGGATCTCGAGGCCGTCCTGATGCTCGGTCACGTCGGCACCGAGACCGGTGAGCTCGGTGGCGAGTGCGGCGAGCCGGTCGGTCTCGTGGCCGCGGATGTGGGCGATGCCGCGCAGGTGGCTCGGGGTGGTGGCCAGCGCGCATAGCGCCGCGAGGACGGGGGTCAGCTCGCCGACGTCGTGCAAGTCGGCGTCGATGCCCCGCAGCTCATCGGGCCCGGTGACGGACAGGCCGTCGGCGGTGAGCTCGACGTGACAGCCCATCTGCTGCAGCAGGTCGCGCAGCGCGTCGCCGGGCTGGGTGGTCTGCCGTGGCCAGTCCCGGACGGTCACGGTGCCGCCGGTGACCGCGGCCAGGCCGAGGAAGGGGCCGGCGTTGGAGAGGTCGGGCTCGATGAGGTGGTCGACGGCCTTGACCGGGCCGGGGTGGACGACCCAGCGGTTCGGCTCAGCGTCATCGACCTCGACGCCGTGCTCACGCAGCATCGCCACGGTCATCTCGATGTGAGGCAGGCTGGGCACAGGCTTGCCGTCGTGGCGCACGTCGACCCCGGCGTCGTACCTCGCGCCGGCGAGCAGCAGCGCCGAGACGAACTGCGAGGACTCGCTGGCGTCGATCGTCACCACGCCGCCGGGCACCGAGCCGGTGCCGTCGATGGCGAAGGGCAGTCCTTGACCGTGCACGCAGACTCCGAGGCTGCGCAAGGCATCGAGAATGCGCCCGACCGGCCGCTGCCGCATGTGCTCGTCGCCGTCGAAGGCCACGAGGCCGTCGTGGAGCGCTGCGACCGGCGGCACGAATCGCATCACCGTGCCGGCCAGCCCCACGTCGATGGTGGCGCTGAACGCGCGGTGCTGCGGCTCGGGCTCGATGATCTCGGCCGGCGTGACCTCCCAGTCCTCACCCGAGGTGTCGACCCGGGAGCCCAGCGCGGTCAGCGCCTGTGCCATCAGCAGCGAGTCCCGCGACCTGAGCGCGCGTCGTACCACCGAGGGGCCGTCGGCGATGGCCGCCAGCAGCAGCGCACGGTTGGTCAGCGACTTGCTGCCGGGCAGCGTGACGACGGCGTCGACCGGACCACGAGCATGCGGAGCGGGCCAGGGATCGCTGATCGTCACAGGCAGGAGGCTAGCGCTGGATGGCCTGCCGTGCCTGCAGGGCGAGAACCTTGGCCTCCTTGCGAGCGACCCGGACCTCCTGACGAGCGGCGCGGCGGGCGTCGAGAGCCGCGTGCCGCAGCCGCCAGCGCACCCCCGGTCGGTCCTCGGTGTCCCACGCCGCGATGACCAGGCCGCCGAGGACCGAGAGGTTCTTGGCGAACTGGAGCTGCTGCTGGCTTCTGGCCGCCGGGTCGGTCTCCCGCCAGAAGGCGTGACCGGCGAGGGTCGTCGGGACCAGCGTGCCGGCGAGCACCGCCGCCGAGGTCCGCGGCGCCCGGCCGGTGGCGAGGGCGAGCGCTGCCGCCAGCTGGACGCCGGCATTGACGCGCACCCAGAACGTCGGCTCCTCGGGCAGCGCGATCCCGGTGCGCAGCGCCGCGCGTCGTACCGGTGTCACGACCCGGTCGAGGAGCCAGTCGGCACGCTTGGCGGGCCCCTCCGGGTCCTTGAGCGCCTTGGCCGGGCCGACCACGAAGATCGAGGAGAGCAACGGCCGTGCCACGAGTCTGCTGATCGTCATGTCTCAAGTGTGCCCGCAACACCCACGTCGGAAACGCCCTCTAGGGGAGGATCCCGACGGAGGTGTCGTCGCCCGTGGTGGTGTCGACGAAGTCGGTCGCCGTCACCGTCGCGGTCAGCGAGTCGGCGTAGACGTCGATATGGCTGATCTCGACGCCGTTCGCGGCAGCGTCCAGGTCGCACTCCAGGGTGTAGGTGCTGCCGGACACCGACCAGCCGCCGCAGCCGGACAGCTCGATGAGATGGTAGGGACCCCACGAGGAGAAGCCCTCGATCACGACCTCGACGTGAGCGTGTCGGCCCTGGGGGATGCCGTGGACGACGAATTCGGAGGCCAGATAGGCGTTGGCCGGCGGGGTGTGCTCGTTGGTGATCGACAGCGCCGACTCCGGGGTCTGTACGTCGACGGTGAGGGTGCCGGTGGTCTGGGCACCGAAGCCGTCGGCCACGACATAGTCGAGCGTCTCGACGCCGTCGAAGGCGGGGTCCGGCTCGTAATGGACCTTGCCGTTGACGACCGTCGCCGTCCCGTGGGCGGCACCGGTCACCGAGACCAGGGTGAGCGGATCGCCGTCGGGATCGGTGTCGTTGGCGAGCACGTCGACGGTCACCGACCGGTCGCCGGTGGTCCCGGTGGTGGCCTGGTCGGGATCGGCCAGCGGGGCGTGGTTGGGCTCGACAGTGACGTGGACGGTGCCGGTCGTGGTGTCGGCGCCGTCGGAGAGCGTGTAGGTGAACGAGTCCGGGCCGTCGTACGACGCCTGCGGGGTGTAGGTCAGCGTGTCGCCGTTCCTCACGACGGTGCCGTGGCCGGGCTGGGTGCCGATGGCCAGGGTGAGGTCGTCGTTGTCGGGGTCACTGCCCAGGTCGGCTAGGTGCAGGGTGAGGGATTCCTGGAAGCCGGTGGTCACGGCCGGGCTGGTCGCGACCGGGGCGAGGTTGGGGAACAGCCCGATCTCGACGCTCAGCGTCGCGGTGGCGGTGCCGCCGTGGCCGTCGTCGACCTGGTAGTCGAGCGAGTCGGTGCCGGCGTAGCCGACGACCGGCCGGTAGCGCAGCAGGCCACCGTCGATCCTCGCCTCGCCGTGCTGCGGGGCTCGGGTGATCGTCGGGGTGAGCGGGTCGCCGTTCGGGTCGGCGTCGTTGGCGAGCACGTCGACGCTCGTCCACGGTCCCGTCGCGGTCCGCGCGAGATGCACCTTGACGCTGTCGGCGCCGGCCACCGGAGGCCTGTTGGGCGTGGCGACGTCGACGGTGCCCCGTACGGTGTCGCCGCCCACGTCGGCGAGCACGTAGACGATGGTCTCGGTGCCGCGCCAGGAGGGCTGCGGAGTGTAGACGATGCTGTCCCGAGCCGTCCGCCTGCCGACGGCGACCTCCCGCGCGCTGCGGTTGGCCCCGACGACCGTGACGGTGCCGTGCTTGACGGCACCCTTGATCCTGGCGGATCGCACGGTGAGCTGGCCGCCGTCGGGGTCGACGGCGCCCTTGGTCAGGTCGATGGTGATGGCGTCGCTGCCGGCCGGCAGCGTGACCGTGCCGAGGGGCTTCCTGATGATCGGCGCCCGCTCCGCGGACTGGCTCGCGGCGGTCGTCGTCGTGCTCGTGGGAAGTGATGTCGACGGCGCGATCACCGGCGTGACCGGAGTGGTCCGGCTCGGCTCGACGTCGGGCGTGGTGCCGGTGCTCGCCGGCGGCTCGGCAGGCGGCTGAGTGGATGGCTGGGCCGGCGGTGAGGCGACGCTGGCCGATGCCCCCGTCGCCGGCGCGGCCTCCGGACGGGCGTCGCCCGAGAACGCCTGCAGCCCGCCGGCAACCGCGACGGCGAGCACCGCCGCGGCGGCGACGCCACCGGTGGCACGACCGGCCGGGTTGTGCAGCACCCAATCCTTGCCGCGGTCGAGCACCGCCAGGAAGCCGACCTTGGCGGCGACCCCGGAGGCGGCGAGATAGCCGGCGCCGGCGCTGCCCAGCAGCAGCGGCGCCAGCAGCGCACCCAGGTCGGAGTTGACCTCGGTGAGCTCGAGGTAGATGGCGCTACAGGGGCGGCACTCCTGGAGGTGGTCCTCCACCTTGGCCGAGTCCCGCTTCGAGATGCCGCCGCGGATGTAGGCGCCCAGCCGGGCGCGGGTCGTCGCGCAGGCGTCCTCCACGGCGTCCTGGGCGTGCATCGAGATGAACGCCTCGCGCAGTCCTTCGCGGGCGCGGTAGGCGAGCGCGGAGACCGAGTTGGCGCTCATGCCGAGCAGCATCGCGACCTCGGCCGGCTTCTGGCCCTCTACCTCGGTGTGCCACAGCACCTGCTGCCACCGCTCCGGCAGCGACGCGAACGCCCTCGCGGCGGTCTCGTTCTCGAAGCCCGCCACGGCGGTGTCCTCGAACGGCACCCCGGGGTCGTACGGCGTCAGGTCGTCGGTCGTCTGGAGCCGGGCCGAGCCCCGCAGCTTGTCGACGTGCAGGCGTCGTACCGACGTCAGCAGATAGGCCCGGAATGCCAGATCCGGGCCGCCGCCTCGCTGCAGCACCGAGAGCACCTTGGCGAACGCCTCGGAGACCAGGTCGTCGACGTCGCCGGCCGACACCAGCTGCCGAGCGAGCCGCCGGGCGGCGTCCACGTGGCGCGTGAACAGCTCGCCATAGGCGTCGAGATCGCCGCCGCGAACCGCTGAGATGAGCTCGGCGTCGCCGGGCTCGTCGAGGAGCGCGCCAAGGTCCGGCAGCGCACCGGGCGTCGGGTCGGTCACAGTGCTATTGACGCACAAAGTGCCACGTCATGACGAGCTGACGAAACTTTCTGCCTCGGATCGCGTCATGGGCGCTACGGTCGTCCGTCTCCTCCCCGTACGGCTCCTCATGGGGACGGGGCCGTATCGCGAGGACGGCGAAAGGGTGAGGGTGGTGGGACTGTTCTCCGCACGGCGACGTTCCATCCGGGGGACTCACGCCCGACTCGCGGCGAGCTTCGAGCTGTCGGAGGAGCAGCGGGCGGCCCTGCCGCCGCGCTTCGAGGCAGTGGGGGAGGCGCTCGCCGCGAGGTCGTCCGTGATCGAGGCGTGCTGGGTGGCCGGCCGTGACCTGGCGGACATGGGGGTCTCGCTGGGGGAGAGCCTGGAGGGGCTCCGGTCGACCACCCGGCTCGTCGCGTCTCGTGACCCGTCCTTCGAGGAGTGCCAGGTCCTCTCCAGGTCCTGGTCGGAGGCGACTCTCGGCTATCTCCACGGTCTCTCCTGCGCCGACCCGCTCACCGGCCTGGCGACGCTGGCCCACATCCGCGAGCGGATCGCCGAGCTCTACCGCGACGCCCAGCTCGACGCCCGCTCCCACGCGCTCGTGGTGGCGGAGGTGCGCCGCCCGCCCCACCTCGACCAGCTCGCCTCGGCCCGCCGGCTGACGCTCGTCGGTCACGCCGCCCGCGCGGTGTTCGCCGGCCAGGAGGCCATCGGTCAGGTCGGTCCCACCCGCGTCGTGGTGGTGGCGCCGCGCGACGAGTCGTTGCCGGCCCGGGTCGGGCTGCTGCGACGGATGGTCGAGGACCGCGCCGACCGGGTCTGGATCGAGGGCCTACCCGGCTCCGACGCCTCGGCCGCGCAGCTGCTCGACGAGCTCGCCCGCGTCTGACGACGGCTCGGGCTCCGCGACCAGCGCCCGGAACGACGAGACGGCGTGGTCCACCTCGGAGTACCCTCGGTTCGTCGAACAACTCGCACGCGCCTCGGCGGAACCCTGCACGGTCACTGAAGGTTTGACTGATTTTGACTGCTAGACACAATTGACGGATGCTCGTAGCACGACGAAGTCGTCTCTCTGGAAGGAACCGAGATGGGGGCTCGACAGGTCTGGAAGTTGGCGGCACCGATGGGCTTCGCGGTTGTTGCCGCGCCACTCGGGTTCGCGGTCGCGCAGGCCGCTTCGGGCGGGCAGTCGATTGAAGCGGTCGTGGCTGTTTCTCCGACGGTTCCGACCAACCCCCAGCCGGACGTGCATCTGGAGCCCAACGAGGTCACCCCGGCCGAGGTCGACGTTGAAGCGCTGGCGAAGTCGGCGGTCCCGCTCAGTGAGTGCCCTGAGGCGCTTGAGTTCCTGACCAGCCCTGACGTGGTGGCGTTCACCGAGAGGTACTTTGGACAGCCACTTTCGCCAGATCAGAAGCTGCTAGGAGGTTGCCCGGACGTCGATGAGTTGAAGGCTGCTTACGCGGAGGCTCAGCAGCGGGTCGCCGGAGGCAAGCAGTGATGCGCCGCGGATTGCTGGGGGCGGTAGCCGGGCTGGTGTTCGGGCTGCTTGGCGGCGTTGCTTACGCTGCGGTCATCACTGGGACATCAGGTCCCGACACTTTGTCGGGGACCAGCGGCAGTGACCAGATCTACGGCTACCAGGGAATCGACACCATCAATGCGCTCGACGGTCAGGACTACGCGGAGGGCAACGCTCAAGGCGACTTCGTCGGCGGTGGCGCCGGCGACGACACCTACGTCGACGGCAGCGGTAACTACGTCGGCTTGATGGGCGGTGTGGGCAATGACTCCGTCGATGGCAAAGATGGTGGCGACGTCGTTTACGGAGGCACAGGTTCGGACACCCTCCGCGGGGGTGCAGGCAATGACATCGTTGTGGCGTGGGACGACACCGAGGCTGACAGTTTTTGGGGTGAGGGCGGGACGGACTTCTGCTACTTCACCATGTGGCTCGACAGTCCACAGAACTCGTGCGAGTACGTCGACTACACCTGATTTTTTTTAGTTCGCGTCACTGTCGTTAGCCACGGCCGCTGCAACGGAGATAGCCCTGAGTGGATACTGAGGATCATGTGTGGGCGCTACGCCTCCAGCCGCGACGCCGGCGACCTGGTCGACGAGTTCGAGGTGGACCAGCTGCGGATCGACGCGCTGCTGCCCAAGAGCTGGAATGTCGCGCCGACCGACCCGGTCTATGCCGTCCTCGACCGGCCGCCGAGGCCGGATCGGCCGCGGGAGCGGCAGCTGCGGGAGCTGACCTGGGGATGTTGACCGGACTAAGCGGCGACACGCCGCGGACGATCTCCTGACGTCGCTCGGCGGGACATAGATCTCATTCATCGGCAGGGGCTGCGGTGAAGGAGACGAGCGATGGGCGGGTCAAAGGCAGAGTTGCCTCGGTGGGGCGCGGTGGTGGAGTGCGACGGGCCGGCAGGGTGGCTGATCGTCGACGAGGAGGGGACGGCTGGCTCGGAGAGATCCAAGGACTCCAGACCAGCCTCGACGCCGCAGTGGCCAAGATGGCCGCGCTCGACCGCGCTGAGCAACGACGAGACGGCGTTGTCCACCTCGGAGTACCCGGCGCTGTTCTCCGAATCCTTCCCAGGAGGGCTTGACGGGCTACGCTCGCTCTGTGAGCGGCCTGTGGACAGGCTCTTGGGGCAGCCGATGCGATCTTGGACGCTGAAGATAGTCGACTCGGCCGCCGCGACGTTGCCGGCCGCGTTTGTAGTGTCGTTCCCGGTGCCTGCCTCGGCAGATCACGTTTACGGAACGTACCCGAGCCGTGGATACATCTGGATGGCTCGAACCACGACGGCTGGTATCTGGCTTGCGTCGACCTCATGCAACCCACGTGAGTTGGGTGCTTACGACAGAGTCAAGGCCTCGACAACCTTCCCGAACAAGTGGCCGAACGGCATTGACATGCATCGGCAGAACTGCGACGGCTCGGTGAACAACACCACCGACATCAAGCTCAGCTACGAGCCAGCGTCGAACTTCATTCAGGCAGACGGCACGCCCTACGGCGGCTGGAATGAGCACAAAGCAGCGACTTCGGCGTGGTGTGCATACTGGGGAGTTGCATACCCCTGCGGAACCCATGCTGCTGTCGTTCATCTGAATCAGGCCAGGTTCGGTTCGTCGAACTATTCGCACGAGTACCGCGAACGCCTCATCATGCACGAGACCGGCCATTCTCTCGGGCTCGCTCACCACTGCAGTTCCGACTCGATCATGAACGATGGAACCTCCGGTTGTCATGGTGGCCGCTGGACTCAGGTGATGAGTTATCAGGTCACCGACAAGGACGGCATCCGCAACGTCTATCCGAACTGGATGTACCCGTGATGGCGCTGAACGAGAAGACCGTCCGAACCCCGGCAGTTGTTGCCGCCGCGGTGCTGGTAGCGCTGTTCGTCCTCGGGGGCTGCGGGTCGCAGCGTGGGACCGACAGCGCCGAGGACCCCACCGCCCCGTCGACTGATTCCTCCAACGCACCAGGAGCCCACGACGGCACGACATGTCGAGAACTCCTTGATTCAGGCTGGAAGCCACCAGCCGCCGAGCCCGATGTGTCCTGGGACCCCTCCACTGGCGAGGCCACATTCATCCTTGGGGACGAAGTCGTCGAGTTGGTCGACGTACGCGATGAAGAATGCGTCAAGGTCCCGTTCCTCGGCGGGCTGATTCAGACGATATTGGCTGGCGCGGAGACGGACTTGGAGTCCGAGTGCGCGAGCGCCGTGGACTCAATGCGTTCCGGAAGCATTCCCTCGCGTGAGGGATACAGTCCTGGTCCGGATGCACTCGCCACCTACATCAGGGCTACCTGTCCGGAGAAGTACACATCGCAACTTGACGACATTATCCGGTCGGTTGAGCCGTCGGCCTCGGCCACCACGAGTTGACGACCGCTATCCGGGCTACCCTCGGCGTGGCATCCAGCGACTCGGCGGAACCCTGCGCGGTCCCTGAAGGTTTGGCGGTGCTTGAGGTGGATTGACCGCCAAACCTTCAGTGGTTGGAGGATGGGCGGTACCGGTACGCCGCGCGCAGCAGGCGGGATTGGTCAGCGATTCTAGGCTTGGCGCCATGTGTGGGCGCTACGCCTCCAGCCGCGACGCCGGCGACCTGGCCGACGAGTTCGAGGTGGACCAGCTGCGGATCGACGCGCTGCTGCCCAAGAGCTGGAATGTCGCGCCGACCGACCCGGTCTATGCCGTCCTCGACCGGCCGCCGAGGCCGGACCGGCCGCGGGAGCGGCAGCTGCGGGAGCTGACCTGGGGACTGGTGCCGTCATGGGCGAAGGACGCGAGGATCGGGAGCCGGCTGATCAACGCCCGGATGGAGACGGTGGCGGACAAGCCGGCCTTCAAGCGGGCCTTCGCCGCCAAGCGGTGCCTGCTGCCGGCCGACGGCTACTACGAGTGGTACGAGACCGAGCAGCCGGCGACCGGCAAGGCCGGCCGGCGTGCCAAACAGCCCTTCTTCATCAGGCCGGCCGACGGTGGCGTGCTCGCCATGGCGGGGCTCTACGAGATCTGGCGCGATCCGAGGAGACCCGACGACGACCCGCACCCGTTCCGGTGGACCTGCACCATCATCACCACCAACGCCGAGGACTCGCTGGGCCGCATCCACGACCGGATGCCGCTCATGGTCGAGCGCGAGCGCTGGGACGAGTGGCTCGATCCCACGACGCCGGCCACCCTGGATCTGCTGGTGCCGGCCGCGCCGGGGCGGCTGACCGCTTACCCTGTCACGACCCTGGTCAACAACGTCAAGAACAACGGGCCCGAGCTCGTCGAGCCGCTGGAGGTGTCGTGATGGTCGACGCGATCTCGACGGTCAAGACGCCGTACGGCGTCGGCCGACTGGTCACCCGGCGAGCCCGCAAGCCGGTGGCGACGCTGCTGGTCAGCCACGGCGCCGGCAAGGGTATCGACTCCGGCGACCTGCTGGCGCTCACCGTCGCCCTGCCCCGGCAGGGGATCAGCGTTGCTCGGTTCGAGCAGCCCTGGAAGGTGGCCGGGCGCCGGATCGCCTCGCCGCCGGCCACTCTCGACGCCGGACTGGTCGCCGCCGCCAACTGGATGCGGGTGCGCACCCCGCTGGTGGTCGGCGGCCGCTCCGCCGGGGCCCGGTCGGCCTGCCGGGTCGCCAGATCGCTCGGCGCGAGCGGCTGCCTGGCGCTGGCCTTCCCACTCCATCCGCCCGGCCAGCCCGAGAAGTCCCGGGTCGAGGAGTTGCGCGAGGCGAAGGTGCCGACGCTGGTCGTCCAGGGGGAGCGGGACGCCTTCGGCGCCCCCGAGGAGCTCCCCGAGCTGCCCGACGTCGACCTCGCCGTCGTCCCGGGCGCCGACCACGGCTTCAGAGTCGCCAAGTCCGGCCCGGTGAGCCAGGTCGAGGCCCACGAGATCGTGGTCGAGTCGGTGCTGGAGTGGCTGGTGCGCGAGATCGTCGGCGCCCGCTGACGGCCACGCGATTCGGTGGGGTCCCGAGCCGGGGGGAATGCCCGCGCGGCGTACCGCGTTTCCCCCGTCGTGACCGCATTGCTCGATCGTCCCCGGACCGCGCCGGAGCGCGTAGGCTGGTCGGCGATGACTAGCTCACCTGAGGGACCTCTGGACGATCTCGCCGACGCCTTGCTGGCCGAGGCCGACCCGGTCGATCCCGCCACCGAGACCGAGGCGGAGCGCTCGCTCCGATTCGAGCGCGACGCGCTGCCCTTCCTCGACCAGCTCTACTCCGCCGCGATGCGGATGACCCGCAACCCGGCCGACGCCGAGGACCTGGTCCAGGAGACCTTCGCGAAGGCCTACTCCTCCTTCCACCAGTTCCGGCCCGGCACCAACCTCAAGGCGTGGCTCTACCGCATCCTGACCAACACCTTCATCAACACCTACCGCAAGAAGCAGCGCCAGCCGCAGCTGGCGCTCGCCGGCGACACCGGTGACGTGGAGGACTGGCAGCTCGCCCGCGCCGAGGCGCACACCTCGACCGGCCTGAAGTCGGCCGAGATGGAGGCGCTGGAGCACCTGCCCGACTCACAGGTGAAGGACGCGCTGCAACGGCTGCCGGAGGAGTTCCGGATGGCGGTCTACCTCGCCGACGTCGAGGGCTTCGCCTACAAGGAGATCGCCGAGATCATGGACACCCCCATCGGCACGGTGATGTCGCGGCTGCACCGCGGTCGTCGCCAGCTGCGTGACCTGCTGTCGGACTATGTGCGGGAGAACGACCTCCTCCCCGTCGGCTTCCGGGAGGACGAGTCATGAGCCACACCCACGATGACGAGGACATGCCCTCGGCCGCGGAGTGCGCCGACTTCCTAGAACAGATCGTCTACTTCATCGACAACGAGCTCGCCGAGGCCGACTGCGCCGCGGTGCGCGAGCACCTGGACTCCTGCAACCCGTGCCTGCAGCGCTACGACCTGCAGCGCACCGTCAAGGCGGTCGTCGCCCGGTCCTGCGCCGAGGCGGCTCCGGCCGACCTGCGCAGCAAGGTGATGCTGCGACTGCAGCAGGTGCGCGTCGAGATCACCTCGCAGACCACCCGGACCAACTCGTAGGCTACTAACCCGGCCTGATTCGCGCTCCGCGCTCGAGTTTGAGAGACTGATCCTCGGCCCGTGTCACGGGCAGCATCGCCGACGGGCCACAGGAGGAGACCATGGGCAAGACCGGCCGCAAGCGCCGTGCGCGTCGCAAGAAGGGCGCCAACCACGGCAAGCGTCCCAACTCCTGATCGCTGATCGAGAGTTGCAGCCAGAAGGCCCCGCGCATCGCGGGGCCTTCTGTCATGTCCGGGACGAGTTCCTCGTCCTAGTTGGACAGCTTGTCCCGGGCCTCGTCGGCCTTCTCGCGGGCCAGATCGGTGATCTGGTCCTTCGCGTCGACGAGATGCTCCTTGACCTCCTTGAGCTGCTCCTTGGCCTGGCTGACGTCGACCTTCGACAAGGCGTCGTCCGCGACATCGCGGACCCGGTCCATGGTGTCCTTGTCCATGAGCCTGTAGATGACGTAGCCGATGGCACCGGCCGCGACGAGAGCGGTGATCACCTTCATGGCTCTTCCTTTCTTGAGGAGGGCGGGTTCACCTACCTTCTTACCCCCTGCACCCAGCTTCATGCGCCCCTCCTGCCGGACAGGCCTGGTTGACCCGAGGCCGAGCCGCCGTAGCGGCTGCCGCGTTAGCCGCAGGCCGGCCGGCCAGTAGGGCTACAGCCCGGGGTTGGTGGCCCGCAGCCCGTCGATGACCTCCAGGATCAGGTCGGCACGGACCTCCGGCGGCTGCGGCGCCAGCGCGAGCTGCAGGTAGAGCGAGCGGAGGAACGACTGCACGTTGGGATGGTCGCCGGAGAAGACCAGCCGCTGCAGCCAGGGCTCCAACGCCGCCAAGGTGATCAGGTCGCGACGCAGCACCGCCATCGCCGCCGCCGCCAGCCGGTCGGGCTCGACCAGTGCGAAGACCGTCTCGGTGCGCGCCATCACCCGGTCCGCGACCACGTCGAGGATCACCGAGAGCTCCGGCGGGCCGACATGGGGGGAGCGCGCCAGGGTGGCCAGCGCGTCGCCGGCATGGGAGATCGCCCGGGCCTGCTGGCGCAGGTCGCGCTCGCGCAGCAGCCAGGTCGCCAGCCGGTCGCCCCACTCCAGCACCTTGGCAGCGGGCAGCAGCTGCTTCTCGTTGTCACGAGCCAGGCAGCCGGCCAGCACGATCGCCGAGCCGGCCCGGCGGTAGACGCTGTCGGTGCCGCGCTCGCCGAGCCCGATGCCCAGCCCGGCGGCCATGCCGTCGCCCAGCCCGGCCAGCAGGTCGTCGTAGACGCCGCGCTGAATCCAGGTGATCAGCGTCGGCACGGCGATGCCCTCGCGCTTCTCCCGGTCCGGATCGCCCAGCATCCTGGTCAGCTCGGCGGTCAGCTCGGCCAGCGGCCGGTCCGACGGGACGGCGAGCCCGGTCGCCCGGACCTCCTCCCAGTAGGACCCTGACGTTGCCATGAGGCCATTGTCTCAGACCCCCATCGAGGCTGTCCGGCGCTCCCGGGGACTTGGGACGGTCCCAGGCCCGGGCCCCTAGGCTGGTGCCGTGCCGACCCTGGGCGAGCTGGTAAGCAGCCATACCGATCTCGACGAGGCCGACGTCGCCTGGCTGCAGCTGCTCCAGGCCGACTGGCAGATCATCGCCGACCTCTCCTTCGCCGACCTGGTGCTCTGGCTCCCGGATGCCGCCGGACGGGGGTTCTGGGCAGCAGGCCAGATGCGGCCCACCACCGGCCCCACGGCGTACGTCGACGACGTCCTCGGCACCTTCGTCCCGACTGGTCGCCGGCCGCTCCTCGACGAGGCGTACGCCGCCGGGCGGCTGGTCCGCGAGGGCGACCCGGAGTGGCGGGATGAGGTCCCGGTGCGGGTCGAGGTGATCCCGGTACGACGGGCCGGCCGGGTGATCGCGGTGATCGCGCGCAACACCAACCTGCTCGGCGTACGCACCCCCTCCAGGCTGGAGCTGACCTATCTGCAGACCGCCTCCGACCTCACCCAGATGATCGCCGGCGGCTACTTCCCGAGCCTCGGGCCGCGCAGCGACCACGCCGACACGCCGCGGGTGGGCGACGGCGCGATGCGGGTCGACGCCGCCGGCCAGGTGGAGTACGCCAGCCCCAACGCATTGAGCGCCTACCGCCGCCTGGGCCTCTCCGGCGACCTGGCCGGGCTCTCGCTCGCCGACACCACCCGGCAGCTGATCCCACCCAAGCGCCGCCCCGACGAGGAGACCCTGAGCGCTGTCCTCAGCGGCCGCGCCCATCGCGACACCGAGATCGGCACCGACCAGGTCGCGCTGATCGTGCGGGCGATCCCGCTACGGCCCGAGGGCCGGCACATCGGCGCTCTGGTGCTGGTCCGCGACGTCACCGACCTACGCCGCCGCGACCGCGAGCTGGTGACCAAGGACGCCACCATCCGCGAGATCCACCACCGGGTCAAGAACAACCTGCAGACCGTGGCGGCGCTGCTGCGGCTGCAGGCGCGCCGGATCGACTCACCCGAGGCGAGGACCGCGCTGGAGGAGGCGGTACGCCGGGTCGGCTCGATCGCGATCGTCCACGAGACGCTGAGCCAGTCGGTCGAGGAGGAGGTGGAGTTCGACGAGATCGCCGACCGGATCGGCGGGGCCCTGGGCGAGGTCGGCGGCCTCGGCGCGACCGTGCGGGTACGCCGCGAGGGCTCTTTCGGTGGGCTCGCCTCGGAGGTGGCGACGCCGCTGGCGATGGCGCTGACCGAGCTGCTCCAGAATGCCGTCGAGCACGGCTACCCGGAGTCCACCACGTCAGGTCACGACGGCGAGGGGCTGATCGTGCTCTCGGTGCGGCGGGAGCCAGACCGTCTCGTGGTGACGGTCGACGACGACGGCCGCGGCCTGCCGGAGGGCTTCGACCTGGCCACTTCCACCAACCTCGGGCTCTCGATCGTCGGCACGCTGGTGGAGTCGGAGCTGGGCGGCGAGCTGCGGCTGGGCAACCGGTCGGGCGCACGCGGGGCCCGGGCCGAGATCACCCTCCCGACGTGAGACGTCGGGCTCAGACGTTGGTGCGGACTCGGGCGCGGGCGTTGCGCCGCTTGAGAGCGCGGCGCTCGTCCTCCGACAGGCCGCCCCACACGCCGTGGTCCTGTCCCGCCTCGAGCGCCCACTGCAGGCATTGGTCGCGCACTTCGCAGCGGCGACAGACGGCCTTGGCCTCCTCGATCTGCAGGATCGCGGGGCCGGTGTTCCCGATCGGGAAGAACAGCTCCGGGTCCTCGTCGAGACACGCCGAACGGTGGCGCCAATCCATGGCTGGGAGATCCCTCTTCTCTACATACGTTTGCGTGCAGTCGCTGGATTGCAGCGCTGCCGGGCTCGGGGCACGTTTGTGAGCGCCTTCACGAGCGCCCTCATAGAGTTCCAATTAATCGCGCGTTAAACAAGGGGCTGCGGTGGTGTGTTTCGTCACCGAGTCACCGGGAATGCGCGGGTCACACTCCCCGTAGGGTAGCCCGGTGACCCCAACACGACCACTGTCGCTGACGCTCGCGGCCGGTCTGGTCGGGCTGCAGGCGTTGGCGCTGCTCGGCTGGGCGGTCGGCGAGCTGGTCAACCTCGACTCGTCCCGCGCCGAGATGGCCGTGACCACGGCCGTCTTCTTCCTGGCGTACGCCGGCGGGCTGGCGCTGTGCTGCCGCGGCCTGGTGCGCCGGTCCTCGTGGGCGCGCAGTCCGGTGGTGCTCACCCAGTTCATCAGCCTCGGGGTCGCCTGGAACTACAAGAACACCCCGCTGGTCGCCGTACCTCTTGCGGTGATCGCGCTGGTCACGCTCGTCTGCATCTTCGCGCCGGCCAGCCTGGCCGCGCTGGAGCCGGACCCGGACGAGGTGTGACGCAGAGCGCGTTCGAGAACTCGGAGGCGCCGGCTCCGCGCCGCCCATCGCACGCCCTGGCTGCGTTGTCGTCGGTCGCCATGCCTCCGGCATGGCTCCCTCCTCCGCCTTGCCATGACGCACGCTGGACAACGCCGAGCTCGACGCCGAGTTCTCAAACAC
>NZ_JASGDQ010000096.1:0-23056 GCF_047607185.1 Nocardioides sp.
CAGCGGGACGGCACCGCGCTGCGACCCCGGGAGCTGCCCTGGCCGGGCAGCATCCCGCCGCCGGCCCCGGCCCGGGTGCTGGCCGACCCCGTCCCGGCGGCGGTGGTCGACGCCGCCGGCCGACCGGTGGTGGTGGGGCAGCGGGGCCTGGTGAGCGCCGACCCGGTCCGGTTCCGGCCCTCGCCGGAGGAGGGCTGGTTGCCGGTGGCCGCCTGGGCGGGGCCCTGGCCGGTGGAGGAGCTGTGGTGGGAGCCGGGCGCCGGCCGGCGCATCGCCCGGTTCCAGCTGGTCGCCGCCGACGGCCGGGCCTGGCTGGCCAGCTACGCCTGCGAGGGGGCCGCCGCCGGCGGCTGGGTCACGGAAGCCGCCTACGACTGATGGGCTGGCAGAACCCCGACATCTCCTGGAGCGAGTTCGAGCGGCGCGTCTCCGGGCGGAGCACCCGGCTCGACGCGCCGATCTCGCGCCGGCGTCGGCTCGCGCCGATCCGGGTCAGGCCGCCGGAGCGGCCCGGCACGCCGTACGCCGAGCTGCACGCCCACTCCCACTTCAGCTTCCTCGACGGCGCCTCCAGTCCGGCCACGCTGGTGACCGAGGCCATCCGGCTGGGGCTGCGCGGGCTGGCGATCACCGACCACGACGGCTTCTACGGCGCGCCGGCGCTGGCCGAGGCGGCCCGGGCCTGCGACGCCGAGGCGGCCGGCCTGGGCACCGTCTACGGCGCCGAGCTCTCGCTCGGGCTCACCAAGCCGCAGAACGGCGTCGCCGACCCGGAGGGCAGCCACCTGCTGGTGCTGGCACGCGGGGTGGCCGGCTACCACCGGCTGGCCGGGGCGATCACCGAGGCCCAGCTGCGCGGCCCCGACTGGGGGGAGAAGGGGCGCCCGGTCTACGACCTCGACGAGCTCGCCGAGCGAGCCGGCGGGGAGTGGCTGATCCTCACCGGCTGCCGCAAGGGCGCGGTCAGACAGGCGCTGGCGGAGAGCCCCCGGGCCGCCGCCGCGGCACTGGCCGCGCTGGTCGACCGGTTCGGCCGCGACCACGTCGTCGTCGAGTTGACCGACCACGGTCAGCCGCTCGACAGCACCCATAACGACCTGCTCGCCGGCATCGCCGCCGACCTCGGCCTGCCCGTCGTCGCCACCGGCAACGTCCACGCCGCCACGCCCGACGACGCCCGGACCGCCCAGGCGATGGCGGCGATCCGGGCCCGCCGCAGCCTGGCCGACATGGCCGGCTGGCTGCCGGCCTGCCCGGCACACCTGCGCTCGGGGGAGGAGATGGCGCGGCGGTTCGCCCGCTACCCCGGCGCGGTCGCCACCTCGGTGCGGCTGGCCGCCGAGTGCGCCTTCGACCTGCGTGCCGCCAAGCCGGAGCTGCCCAAGCGCGGCATCCCGGCCGGGCTGACCGCGATGCGGCACCTGCGGGCGCTGACCCGGGCCGGCTTCACGGCGCGCTACGCCCACGAGTCGGGCCCGATGCGGATCAGGGCGCGGGAGCGGATCGCCCACGAGCTGGCTGTCATCGACCGCAAGGACTTCGCCGGCTTCTTCGTGATCGTCCACGACATCGTGCAAGAGGCGAAACGGAGAGGGATCCTCTGCCAGGGCCGGGGCAGCGCGGCGTCGAGCGCGGTCTGCTACGCGCTGGGCATCACCGCCATCGACCCGGTCGCCTACGACCTGCCCTTCGAGCGCTTCATCTCCCAGCACCGCGAGGAGGAGCCCGACATCGACGTCGACTTCGACTCCGGCCGGCGCGAGGAGGTGATCCAGTGGGTCTACGACACCTACGGCCGCCGCAACGCCGCCCAGGTCGCCAATGTGGTCAGCTATCGCCCCAAGCTCGCGATCCGCGACGCCGCGAAGGCGCTCGGCTACTCACCCGGCCAGCAGGACGCCTGGTCCAAGCACATCGCGAGCTGGGGGAGCATCGAGGTGCCCGACGGCGTCGACGTGCCCGACGCCGTACGCGACCTCGCCGCGCGACTCCACCGCGCCCCGCGCCATCTCGGCATCCACTCCGGCGGGATGATCCTCACCGAGCAGCCGATCGGCGAGGTGGTCCCGATCGAGCGGGCCCGAATGGCCGAGCGGACCGTGCTGCAGTGGGACAAGGACGCCGCCGAGTTCATGGGGCTGGTCAAGTTCGACCTGCTCGGCCTGGGGATGCTCAGCGCGCTCGACCACACGATGTCGATCGCCGGCGACCGGCTGGGGGAGCGGTGGGAGCTGCACACCATCCCCCGGGAGGAGCCGGCGGTCTACGACATGCTCTGCCGGGCCGACTCGATCGGCGTCTTCCAGGTCGAGAGCCGTGCCCAGATCGGCACCCTGCCCCGGCTGCGGCCGCGCTGCTTCTACGACCTGGCCATCGAGATCGCGCTGATCCGGCCCGGCCCGATCCAGGGCGGCGCGGTCCATCCCTACGTACGACGCGCCACCGGCCGGGAGGAGGTGGCCTACGCCCATCCGCTGCTGGAGCCGGTGCTGGAGCGGACCCTCGGAGTGCCGCTGTTCCAGGAGCAGCTGATGGACATGGGCCGGGTGCTGGGCGACTTCGACGCCGACGACGCCGACCTGCTGCGCCGCGCGATGGGCTCCAAGCGCGGCATCGAGCGGATCGAGTCGCTCAAGGAGCAGCTCTACGAGGGGATGCGGGCGAAGGGCATGGACGAAAGGACGGCGGACGCGACCTACACCCAGATCCTCTCCTTCGCCGACTTCGGCTTCGCCGAGTCCCATGCGCTCTCCTTCGCGCTGCTGGTCTACGCCTCCTCGTGGCTCAAGCTGCACTACCCGGCGGCGTTCTTGGCGGGGCTGCTGCGGGCCCAGCCGATGGGGTTCTACTCGGCCCAGTCGCTGATCCAGGACGGTCGCCGTCACGGCGTCGAGGTGCGCCGCCCTGATCTGGCCCGCTCCGCCGCGAGCGCCGACCTGGAGCCGATCGGCGAGCCCCGACAGCGGCCGGGCCGCGACGCCTGCCTCCACCACCACCGCGGCAAGGTCGCCTGGGTGCCCGGCACCCCCGACCCCACTCCCGAGCACCGCCGCGACACGGCGTACGCCGTCCGGCTCGGGCTCGACTCGGTGCGCGGCATCGGCACCGAGGCCGCGAAGAGGATCGTCGCCGCACGCCAGGAGCGGCCCTTCGCCGACCTGGCCGACCTCTCCCGGCGGGCGGGGCTCGACACCACCCAGCTGGAGGCGCTGGCGACCGCCGGCGCGGTGGCCGACATGCCCCGGCGCGAGGCGCTGTGGCTCTCCGGCTGGACCGACACCGAGGACTCCCTCCCCGGCACCGCGCCGGTGGTCGCCGCCCCGGCGCTGCCCGACCTGGACCCGGTCGAGGCGATGCTGGCCGACCTGTGGGCGACCGGCACCACCCCCGACGGCCACCCCTTCGAGCACCTGCGCGCCGGGCTGCGCGCGGCGGGCGTGCTCAGCGTGGCCGAGCTGGCCGGGGTCGAGGGCGGTCGCCGGGTCACCGTCGCCGGGATGGTCACCCACCGGCAGCGGCCCGGCACCGCCGGCGGCGTCACCTTCCTCAACCTCGAGGACGAGACCGGCATGGTCAACGTGGTCTGCACCCGGGGACTGTGGGCTCGGCACCGCCAGGTCGCCACCAGCGCCTCGGCGATGCTGGTCCGCGGCATCCTGGAGCGCGCCGACGGCGTCGCCAACCTCTCCGCCGACCGGCTGGGCGCGCTCGCGGAGATCGCCTCCTCGGCCTCGGTCGCCCTCGACGCCCGGCACCGCTCCCGCGACTTCAAGTGACGCCGAGTCGGCAGAAGTGCTGGCTCCAGGACCGCCGAGTCGGCAGAAGTGCTGGCTCCAGGACAGCCGAGAAACGCCAACTCTGGACACACCCTTGCTCGTCGAAGACAGCCTCCACGCCGCAAAGAGCCCTTGGAGTTGATCATCTAGCGGTCCGGCGCCTCGTCGTAGCGATACCAGCCCTCGCCGGTCTTGACACCGAGTTTGCCCGCGTCGACATAGGCCCTCAGCAGGTCGCGCACGTTCTGAGGAAGGTGCGGGTTCTCCTCGGCATAGTGCCTCTCGATATCCAGCACCACATCGAGGCCCACCCGGTCCATGGTCTCGAACGGGCCCCGTGACATCCCCCAATTGATCTTGAACATGGCATCGACGTCCTCGGGACGAGCCACCCCGTCGGCGACCACCGCGATGGATTCGCGCTTGATCGCGGCCCACACCCGGTTGAAGATGAAGCCGGTTGACTCCTTGCGCGCCTCGAACGGAAACAGGCCGTAGGCCGGCAGCAGCCGCAGCAGGGAGTCGAGCAGATCGCGGTCGGTCTGGCCATTCGACATCAGGTCCACGGCGTTGGCCACAGGCGGCATGTAGAAGTGCATATTGCACACCCGCGTCTGGTCGCGTACTCGTTCGCCGACGAGCCGCGAGGCGTAGGAGGAGGAGTTCGTGGCGAGCACGGCGTCGGATCCGGCCAGCCGGTCGAGTTCGCCGAACAGTTCGATCTTGGTGTCCAGCCGCTCTGGGACTGCCTCCACCACCAGCCAGGCGCCCTCGACCACAGCGCTCAGCGACCGACTCGCCTCGACCTCTCCGACCGCGCCGAAGCCGCGCTGCGCGACCACGTCGGGGAGGTGTTGGCGAGCGTAGTCAACCGCGTCGGCCACGACCGACGGCGAGGGGTCGTACACGCGGACCCGCCCGCCGCGTGAGGCGAACATCATGGCGATGCGCCGACCGAGCGTGCCCGCCCCGACCACCGCCACCGGGCGTTCACCGACGTCGGCGACGTCGAGGTGCCAGGTCACCGTCGTACTCCTCGTCCCCGTTCCAGACCAGCCAGGCCGGTGATCGGCTCGCCGAGCGTGACGAGCACGCGGTCCTCGCCCGCAGACCCGGGCAGCGGCACGACGCGAACCGCTCCGCCCAGGTCCGAGACGTACACCACCTCGGCGTCGGCGTCCACGGCCAGTCCGATCGCCTCGGCAAAGCCGTCCGCGAGCACCTCCGGCGTCGCACCGCGCTCGTCCGCAGCGGGCAGCGGCGCCCGGTTGAGGGTGTTGCCACGCGGCGGTGCGCCGCGATCGGTCCAATAGAGCCAGCCGTCGTCGATCGCCAGGTCGATCGGCTCGGGCAAGCCACTCCACAGCGTCTGCACCATCGCCTCGGGTGCCGGACGCGGCGCCTGAAGCGCGACCCGCCTGATCTGGCCACGTCCGCCCTTGGCCGGACCCTTCTGGGTCCAGTACAGCCAGCCACCCGCGGAGTCGACCGCCACCCCGACGCACTGCGCCGACTCTGCGCCGCTCGGGTCGTTGACCACCAGATCCTCCCGCTTGCTTCCATCGGGACGGATGCGGCTCACCCGGCACCCCTCACGGTCGCCCCAATAGAGCCACCCGTCGGCGAGGACCAACTGCTTGCCGGTGGTGACCGACCCAGGGACGGTGATCGTCCGGATCGGCCCGCCGCTCCAGGGCGCGGCGTGGACGCCCCCGTCGGCCGCAGCGAACTCCGGGGCGCCCATCGTGGTCCAGTAGATCTCCTCGCCGACCGACACCCCGTCGGGGACGCGGCCCACGTTCTCGACGAGCGTCGACACCTCTGCGGTGGCCACGTCGACCCGCAGCAGGCGCCGCGATCGCACCGCCAGCACCGCGACAGCCTCGAACATCACACACCACCTCAGCGAGTGATATGGACGACGCCGCCATCGACCACGATCGTCTCGCCGACCACGTAGTCGCCGGCCCGTGAGGCGAGATAGATGGCCGCGGCAGCCATGTCCTCCGGCACGCCGACCCGCCCAGCCGGGATCGCCGCGGACAGTTCCTCGGCACGGTCGATCGCATCGCGATTCATCTTCGACGCGAACGCGCCCGGAGCGATACCCGAGACGATGATTCCGTCGCCGGCCAGTCGCATCGCCATCCGGCGAGTCAGGTGCATGACACCGGCCTTGGACGCGTGATAGGAATACGTCTCGTTCGCACTGGTGGTGATCCCGTCGATCGAGGCGATGTTGACCACCTTGCCCAGATGGTCGCCGGCCCGCCGGGCGATGACCGGCGCGAGCGCCTGCGTGAGGAAGAACGGTGCCTTCACGTTGAGGTCCATCACCTTGTCCCAGCCGGACTCGGGGAACTCGGCGAACGGAGCGCCCCACGCCGCTCCCGCATTGTTGACCAGAATGTCCAGCGCCGGCTCGCGCTCGGTGTACCGGCCGACGAGGTCGTCGATCCCGGAGGTGGTCGATACGTCGGCCGGCAGGGCGACGCACTCGCCCAGCGCGGACAGTTCCGCGGCGGCCGCTTGGCACTCGTCCGCCTTGCGCGAGCTGATGTAGACACGTGCGCCGCTGCGCAGATAGCCCTCGGCGATCATCTTGCCGATACCGCGCGAGCCGCCCGTGACGAGAGCGGTACGGCCGTCGAGCCGGAACAGGGTGGTCAGATCCATGGTGTCCTTCTGTCGTGGGTGGTCAGGCGACGAGGCCGACGAGTTCGGCCAGGTCCTCGCGATGCCGCGAGGCCGTGCCGAGCGCGAGCTGGTCGGCCTTCGCGCGCTTGAGGTAGAGGTGCAGGGGGTGTTCCCAGGTCATGCCGATGCCTCCGTGCAGTTGCAGTGCCTCCTCGGCCGCCTTGACGGCGACGTCGGAGCAGTAGGCCTGCGCGAGCGCACTGGCCACCGGCGCGTCCTCGTCGGCTCGTGCCACCGTGTCAGCCGCGTAACGGGCCACCGCGCCGGCCTGGATGACCTGGAGGTAGAGGTCGGCCAGGCGGTGCTTGATCGCCTGGAACGAGCCGATCGGACGGGCGAACTGAATGCGTGTGGTCGCATACTCGACGGTGAGTTGCAGGCACTGTCGCGCCAGCCCGTACTGCTCGGACGCCAGCAGGGACTGCCCGGCCAGCAACGCACTGTCCACGGCCTGACGGGCCTGGTCGTCACGGGCGACGACGGTCCCCGGCCCGCTGACCGCCACCGATGCCAGCGGCCGGGTCATGTCCAGCGACGTCAGCGGGGCGACCGTGGCCTCACCGGCCTGGTAGATCCGCAGCGCCAGGCCCTCGGCATCCGTGACGGGCACGACGAGGATGTCGGCCTCGATCGCCCCGGCAACGGGCTGCACGTCCTCACCCTCGGCGGTCGCAGTCCATTGGCCCGCGCGCGCCGACCACGGCACCACCAGAGCCGCCGTCGCCTGGCCCGCCGCGAGCCGCTCCAATCGGGGTGCGTCACCGACGGCACTCAGAGCCGTCGTCGCGATCACGGCACTGGTCAGGAACGGCGCGGGAGCGACCGTCTTACCGAGTTCCTCCAGCACGACCGCGGCCTCACGAGGGCTGGCCCCGGCACCGCCGTGACGCTCCGGAACGAGCAGCGCCGCCAGGCCGAGCTGGTCCGCGAGCATCGTCCAGACGGCCGACACATCGGAGTCCGGGTCATCGTAGAGGGCCGCCGTCGCGCCAGGGTCGGGCAGCACACGAGCCAGTGCCGAGGCGAGGGACGCGCGCAACGATTCCTCGACGTCGGAGTAGAGAAGGTCGGTCATCGGGGCACGTCCTTGAAGGGGATTCCTTTGTCGGGTCGGTGTTCGGCAGGTAGGCCGAGCACGCGCTCGGCAACGACATTACGCAAGATCTCGCTGGTGCCGCCCTCGATCGAGTTGCCCTTGGCTCGCAGATACCGGAAACCGGGACCGCGACCGAGGAAGTCGGCCCGTTCCGGGCGGACCATGGTCCAGTCGTCGTACAGCAGTCCCTCCTCCGGGGCCAGTTGCAACGCCAGGCCGGTGATGGCTTGGGCTTGTTGGGCAAAGGCGAGTTTCATCGCCGAACTCTCCGGTCCGGGCTGGCCGGCCGCGAGTTGCTGCCGCAGCCGCTCGCCGGTGATCCGGGTGGCCTCGGCTTCGACCCACCAGCGCAGCAGTTCCTCCTGCAGCGCCGGGGTGCGCACCGACGGGTCACGGCGCCAGCGGTCGGCGACCAGGCCGATCTGGCCGGCCTCACGTGCCGTGCCTGCGCCGATGGCGACCCGTTCGTTGTTCAAGGTCGTCGTGGCGACCCGCCATCCCTCGCCGACCGCGCCGAGCCGGTCGGTGTCGGCGACGCGGACGCCGTTCAGGAAGACCTCGTTGAACTCCGCCTCACCGGTGATCTGGCGCAGCGGGCGCACCTCGACGCCAGGATCGGCCATATCGAGCAGGAAGTACGTCAGGCCCGCGTGCTTGACGACCGATGGGTCGGTGCGCGCCAGCAAGATGGCGCGGCGGGCGTTGTGCGCCCCTGATGTCCAGACCTTCTGGCCGTCGACGATCCAGGTGTCACCGTCGGGCACGGCCCTCGTCGACACTGCCGCCAGATCCGAGCCGGCACCCGGCTCGGAGAAGAGCTGGCACCAGACCTCCTCGCTGGTGTAGAGCGGACGCAGATAGCGTCGCTGCTGCTCCGGCGTGCCGAAGGCCAGGATCGTCGGCGCGGCCATGCCCAAGCCGATCCCGTTGAGTCCCACGTTCGGGCCCGGCGCGCCGGCGGCGGCGAGCCGGCTGTCGACGATGCCGTTGAGGTCTCGAGACAGGCCGAGTCCGCCGAGGCCTTCGGGGAAATGGACCCAGGCGAGGCCTGCGTCGAATCGTGCGCCCAGGAAGTCCTCCGGCGCAGTGACGGTGGGGTCGTGTGTGGCGAGCAGGCGGTCGACTCGCTCGAGAATCTGTTCACGTGTTCCGGACATCGGATGGCTCCTTGTACGAGGTGCGAGATGAGGCTGTCGGGGAGAGGGCCGGCTTGGGCACGGCCCCTCCCCGAGAGCAGCTCAGTCGACCATGATCACCTCGCCGATCTGCTCGAACTGCTGCTTTTCGGCGTTCCACGCCATGGGCATGTGTCCGTTCACGCCGCCGGGTCGCGTGCTGCTGCTGACCCAGTGGATGCCGTCGATCGCCAGCGGCAGATCGTAGTCCTGGTCGCGGGCCGCCTCGATGATGCTCAGCCGGCTGAGGCCGTCCTCGGACTCGGCCGCCTGCGTCAGGGTGTTCACCAGCAGGTCCGCGATCAGCCATCCGGCCTGAGTCAACGAACTCGCCTGGTCGGCGGCGCCCTCGGTCGCCTCGAGGTACTCCACGACATCGGGGTCGTCGGTGACCTCCGGGTTGGCGATCTGCTTGAGGTAGGAGCTGACCACCACGCCATCAGCGGCCTTCCCGGCGGTGATGTACTCAGCGGCGCCGGTGCAGCTGGCGCTCTTCATCGAGAGCTCGGGATCGAACTGGACCCGTTCGCTGGCGGTGTCGAACGCGGTGCACGCGCCGGCAACCCCCGCGTGGAAGACCACGTTGACACCGGCCTCCTTCATGGCGGCCGCGGCCGCGGCCGGATCGGTGTCCTCGACTTCGGCGACGATCTCGAATCCGTCGTCCTCGGCGACGTCCTTGAAGGCATCGGCGACCACGGTGCCAGCGGCAGTGGAGTTCGCGACCACACCGATCTTGGGCTCGTCCACGTTCTCCTTGACATAGGTCAGGAGCGCCTTGGCGTCGCTGCGGGCGGATGGCAGGAACTGCACCGTCCACGGGTACGCCTCGAGATCGAAGAACTGTGGATCGCTGGCGCTGGCGTACAGCATCGGCACGCAGGCCGCGTTCTGGTCATCGGCCATCGCCGCGACACCACCGGAACCGAACACCGACACGACATCCATGCCGTCCTTCTCGATGAACTCCGTACCGTTGGACTTCGAGCGATCCGGCTGGAAGGCGTCGTCCTTGTACGTGATCTCGATCTGCTGGCCATCGACACCGCCGGCATCGTTCGCCAGCGCGATGCGCGCGTCGAGCCCGTCGCTCATGAGTTCGGTGGCACCGGCGACCGGACCCGACAGCGGAACGCTGAATCCGACCTTGATCGGACCATCGATCGTCGCGGTTGCCGCATCGGGATCGAGGCAGTCCTCGGTATTGACCTCGAAGGCGCCCGTGGCGTCCTCGTCGTCGGAGTCCGAACCGGAGCCGCAGGCCGCGAGCAGCGTCGCGGCCGCCAATGCGGTGATCCCCAGCCGGGCCGCGCGACCGCGGCCATGGGTGAGAGCTTTCATGGCGTGTGCCTTTCTTTCAGTGGTGGTTGTTCGGGGGTGGGTGTCCTCGGGGATGTCGTGGATCTGACACCGATGTCGACGGGCTGGGCCGGACGGACCCTGACGAAGCGCCGAGCCAGCGTCCCCAAGCCGACGGTGATGCCGGACGGAGCGAGGAAGATCATGAACAGCAGCGCGACGGCAAAGAGCACCGCCGAGGCCTGACCGCCGTCGATGTCCGCCGTGTAGTACGGGACGTAGACCACGCCATTGGGGCCGATCAAGCCGCACACCTCACCGCCGCCGACCTCGAGGCCCACGCCGTCGAGTGCCGCTACGCCGCCAAAGAGCAGGACAACATCCGCGATTGTCAACATCGCCCATTCCTTCGGTCGTCAGAGAAGACTGGGCATCCCACTCAGGGCGTGATTGGGGTGTCAGATGAGCCGCCCGCGGGGCAGCACGGCCGCCTCGAGGAGGCGGGCACTCGGTCAGGCCTTGGCGCCAACCAGGAAGAGCGTGGCGAAGTCCTCCCCGAGCTGGCGAGCAGTGCGCTCGCCGTCCGGCCGCCACCAGTTCGGCACGTGCTGGATCATGCCGATCATCTGGAAGGCGAGGACATGCGCCGGGATGTCCGATCGCAGGACGCCGGTCCGCTGGCCCTCGCGCATCAGATCGCGCAGCAATTGGTAATGCCGCCGACGCTGTCGCTGCATCTCCTCGGCTTGCTCCGCGTCCTCAAGGACTTCGGCCAATCGCAGATAGACCCATGCGGCCTCGAGCTCGTCGGCGGTGGCGACCGTCGCGGAGATGCAGGACTTCACCAACATCTCCTCCGCCGTGCCACCCTCGGCCAGGATCTGTTCCAGCCGTTCGGTCTGGCGACGCAGGACTCTCTCGCCAACACGGCAGAAGAGATCCTGCTTGGAGTCGAAGTGGTGATACAGCGCTCCCTGGGTGACGCCAACCTCGTTGACGATACGACGGATCGACACTTCCTCGTACCCGTACTTGCCGAACAACCGCTCGGCCACATCCATGATCCGCTCGGGAATGCGCTGACCGGCGACCAGGGTCGGCGGTCGGCCCATCCGGGGCGGCTGTTGAGACATCTGCGAACTCCGTCGGACCAGCATTGAGCGACACTGTGAACACCTCAGTGTAGATTCGAGCGCTCATCCGCTGACTCGATCCCGTAGTTCGCGCTTGAGAATCTTGCCCACTGCCGATACGGGCCATTGGTCGATGACCTCCATGCTTCTCGGGCACTTGAACCCCGCCAGGCGCTCCTTGGCGTAGGCGCGCAGCTCATCGAGGGTCAGGCTCTCGCCCGCCACCAGTTCGACGACGGCATGGACGCGCTCCCCCCAGCGCTCGTCGGGAACTCCGATGACAGCGCAGGCGACCACGGCCGGATGCCCAGAGATCACCTCCTCGACCTCGAGCGAGTAGACGTTCTCTCCGCCGCTGATGATCATGTCCTTGAGCCGGTCGGCGATGTAGAGATAGCCGTCCTCGGTCATCTGGCCGGCATCGCCGGTGTACAGCCAGCCATTCCGCTTGGTCTGGGCCGTCACCTCCGGCAGGTTCCAATAGCCCTTCATGACGTTGTCGCCGCTCACGACGATCTCGCCGATGTTTCCTCTCGGGACTTCCTCGCCCTGGTCGTCGACGACCCTGATCAGCACGTGCGGCAGGGCGCGCCCGACCGATCGGCGCAGTTCATCGTGCTGATGGTCGACGTCGGTCAAGATGGAGGCGACCGGCGAGAGCTCGGTCATTCCGAACGTCTGATAGAGCTTGGCATTCGGGAAACCCTCTTCGATGCGGGCCAGCAGCATGCTGCTGATCGGCGCCGCCCCGTAGACGATGCTCTCCAAACTGGTGACGTCTCGGTGAGCTCGATCCGGATGTTCCAGCATCGCGTGAACCATCGTGGGCACGAGAGCCATATGGCGGATACGGTGCTCCTCAATGATGCGGAGCACCTCTGCGGCGTCGAAGCCATCGAGGAAGACGGTGACGCAGTCCATGAGCAGATCGTTGACCCAGGAGGCAATGCCGCCGATGTGGAAAGCGGGCATCACCAACAGCCCGGCGGCACCCGCCTCGGTCCGGGTCACGAGCGCCGTGCTGAGCGCAGAGGTCATCACATTGCGGTGGGTCAGCTCGACCCCTTTGGAACGGCCCGTCGTGCCGCCGGTGTAGAAGATGCCGAGCGTGTCGTCGCCCCTGCGCTCGGCATCGGCGATGGGGTCGGCCGCCGCCAGCATGTGGTCATCGATATCGACGATCACGAGGTCGCGAATCGCGGCGCGGAACTCGTCGACGTGCTCACGCCACGGTCCACCGACGACGAGCACCTTCGCCCCTGAGTCTCGCAGCGCGAAAATGACCTCGGGTACGGCCCACCGGAGGTTGATCGGCACCACGATCGCATCGGCCCACGCGACGGCCAGAAGCGTCTGGAAGAACCGATCGGAACTCGGTGCGAGAATGGCCACCCGGTCGTCGCGTTCGGCGCCTAGCCCACGCAGGCGTCCGGCAATCCGGGCGACCGCGTCCAGCGTCTCGGCGTTGCTGGTGATCCGCCCCTCGAAGATGCTCAGCGGCGCGGCCGGCGCGCGCTGCGTCCGACGATGCAGCTGCTGGGTCAAATACATCAGGCTCCCTCACCCTGAGAGTTCTTCCCGCGCTCGGCCCAGTACCTCTCGGAGTAGCGGACCGGACCGCCGGCCGTGATCGACAGCGCCATGTACTCCTGCTCGAGATCGAGGCCGATCGCCAGCGACGTCTCCTGTGCGCGGGTGACGGCCAACTTGGTGTACTTGACCGCCGCCGGCTCGTAGGCGGCCAGTTCGAGGGCGAGGGCCTCAACTCGCTCCATGAGCTCGTCGTGTGCCACCACCTCGTTGACGATCCCCAGGTCGCGAGCCTCGTCCGCGGAGATCTCGCGGGGGCGCAGCATGATGTCGAGCGCCTTGCGTCGGCCGACGAGGCGCGGCAGAGTCTGGGTCGACCCACCGCCCGGGCAGATGCCGATCATCATGTCGCCCTGGCCGAAGCTCGCGCGGTCGCTGGCGATAGCGAAATCGCAGGCGTACAGGATCTCCGGCGCCCAGCAGACGCCGTTGACCGCGCCGATGTACACCTTCGAGGAGGTCATGAGCAGATCGCCCATGACCTGCAACGGGACTCGGTAACGGCTGATCCGCGCGCCAGAGAGGTCGCCCCGGCCGATCGCACCGTAGTAGGGGTGCTCACCGGACTCGTGGCCGTTGGGGCCACCGGAATAGCCAGCGAAATCGTCACCGGTGGAGAAGGCGCGACCGCTCCCGGTGATGATGACCGCGCGGACCGTGTCGTCGGCGTCAACCTGCTCCAGGACGCTCAGCAGCACCTCGTAATCGGTGTGCCGGAACGCATTGAGCTTCTCGGGGCGATTGAAACGAATGGTGGCCACGGCGCCGGAGCGTTCGAGCAGGATCGGGTCGTCGTCGCTCATGCGCTGGCCCCTCGCTGCGCTCGTGACCGGCATGATGCCCATGATTCGCTCGCAAGCTCGCTCATGCCGCGTCTTCCCACCACTTGCCCTGGGGAACCTTCGTGCCGAGTTGGACCTCGAACCAGACGAAGTTGTCCATGTGGTCGACCCATTCGACGATCTTGTCGTCCTGCCAGGTCACCTCGACGACACAGCGGGTCCGGAACGAGCGGCCGGTCGCCTTCACCGGACCCATGTCGCCGAGAAAGGTTCCGCTGTTCCAGATGCTGAGGAAGGCGGTCCGATCGTTTCCCGCTTCGTGGATGAGCTCATTCCTCTCGTCCGGGAAGCAGGTGTTCAGCGTCTCGAGCAGCTTGCGGCCCTGGGCTCGTCCTCGAATCACGCCACCGCCCGGAGTGACGTACACGGCGTCGTCGGCAACGTACGTGTCATGCCAGGACAGGTCGTGTTCGTTGTAGCGATTCAAGAGGATGTCGTGCGTGCGTTCCAGGGGCGTCGACACGGGCACCTGCTTTCCATAGTTACATATCGAGCGATTGGTATGTAACTCGAACATATGACGCACATCACAGGGCGTCAAGAGGAAATCGTGGCGTCCGTCACATACGTCGTGATCGCCACCGGGCAGCGCCATCTGCCACGCCGAGTCGGCAGAAGTGCTGGCTCCAGGACCGCCGAGTCGGCAGAAGTGCTGGCTCCAGGACCGTCGAGTCGGCAGAAGTGCTGGTTGGTCGGGAACACTGGGGCCATGTCCTTGGCCTTGCCTGACGGCGACCCCGCGCCCACCGTTCGGCTGGCCACGTCCGCGGACGTCGCGGCGATCTGCCGCATCTGCGAGACGGGCTACCGGTTCGTGACCACCGGCATCCTGGCCGCGGCGACGGTCGATCGGATCGTCCGGGAGTTCTACGACCCTGAGAGGGTCGCCGGCGAGGTCGACCCGACAGGCTTCTCCGCGCACTGGCAGGGGTATCTCGTCGCCGAGCTCGACGGCCGGGTCGTCGGTGCCGCCGGCGGGGGCCTGGTCGCCGAGGACGTCGGACAGCTCTACGTCATCTATCTCGACCTCGACCATCGCGGTCAGGGGATCGGCTCCGCGCTGCTCGAAGCGGTGACCGAGCAGCAGCGCCGCCTGGGCGCGACACGCCAACGGGTCGCCGTACTCGCCCGGAACCGGCATGGCCTCCCGTTCTACCGTGCCCGCGGCTTCGCGGAGATCGACCGCCGCCGCTACCCTCCGGATGCCGCCGACGGCGTGCCGGAGCTGGTGCTGGAGCGATCACTGTGACGAGGGACGACCCGATGACCTCCGCGGCGTTCGACGAGTTCCCCCTCGGCCTCGGCGGCCCTCGACGCCCGGCACGGCTTCCGCGACTTCCGATAAACTAAGCCCATGACTAAGTCGATCCCGCTCCAGGTGGGGGTCCACGAGGCCAAGACTCGCCTCTCGGAGTTGCTGCGGCTGGTCGATGCCGGCCAGGAGGTAGAGATCGCCCGGGGCGGCAAGCCAGTCGCCAGACTGGTGCCGGCCGCGGCCCGGCCGCACCGGGAGTGGGGCATCGACGAGGGTGTTTTCGACGTGCCCGATGACTTCGACTCGCCAGACCCCGAGATCATCGACCCCTGGTACGCATGAGCGGTTACCTGCTCGATACCCACATCTGGCTGTGGGGCCACACCGCTCGCGAGCGACTCGGCGACGACGTCCGAGCCCTCATCGAGGAGGGTACGCACGACATCTACGTCTCGGCCGCGACGCCCTGGGAGATCGCCATCAAGTACGCCATCGGCAAGCTGCCCCTTCCGGATGAGCCAGGCGCCTATCTCCCGGACCGGCTGAGACGATCGGGCACCGTGGTGCTTCCCATCGACCTGCCACACAGTCTCCGCGCGGGTGCGCTGCCCCTCCATCACCGCGATCCCTTCGACCGGGTGATCATCGCGCAGGCGCAGATCCTGGACATCCCGGTAATCACTGCCGATCCCGCCTTCGAGCTCTACGACGTGCGCACCATCACCGTATGACCCTAGACCTCGACGCCGTCGACGAGCTCTTCGCCCGGGAGTTCGCGCAGGGCCGCTCGCCGGGGCTGGTCTACGCCGTCGTGCGCGACGGCGAGATCCTCCATACCGGTGCCCACGGCACCACCCGGCTCGGCGAGGAGACGGCGCCCGACGTCACCAGCGTGCACCGGATCGCGTCGATGACGAAGTCGTTCACCGCCGCCGCGATCCTGCTGCTGCGCGACCGCGGCCGGCTCTGGCTCGACGACCCGGTGGCGGCCTACCTCCCCGAGCTCGTCGGCAGCGAGATCACCCTGCGCCACCTGCTCACCATGAGCGGCGGACTGATCACCGACGATCCTTGGGGCGACCGCAACGAGTCGATGACCGCCGCGGCGCTCGGCGAGTTCCTGCGCGGCGGCTTCAGGACCGGCGCCGTCCCGGGCACGACCTTCGAGTACGCCAACCTCGGCTACGCCCTGCTCGGCCGCGTCATCGAGGTGCTCACCGGGGATTATCACCGGTTCGTGCTTGAGGAGCTTGCCGGTCCGCTCGGCATGACCGCCACCAAGTACGACGCCCACGACGTCGGTCCGGCGCTGGTGCCCGGCCACCACAAGGTGGCCAGCGGCTGGGTCGTCCAGCCGACGAACTCGCCCGGCGCGTTCTCGGCGATGGGTGGCCTGCACAGCTCGGTCGCCGACCTGGCCCGCTGGGTGGCCGGCTTCACCGACGCCTTCCGCCGGCCCGCCGCGGCGCATCCGCTGCCGGCCAGCAGCCGGCGCGAGATGCAGCAGCTGCAGCGCTTCGTCGAGGTCTCCTCCTCGATCTGTCTCGACCCGCCGCCGGCCGGCCGGGCGCTGACCGGGGTGGCGACCGGCTACGGCTTCGGCCTCTTCGCCGAGCACGACGGCGACCAGGGCCAGGTGGTGCAGCACTCCGGCGGCTACCCGGGCTACGGCTCGCACATGCGCTGGCATCCCGAGACCGGCCTCGGCGTGATCGCGCTCGCCAACGGCACCTACGCCGGCCCGGTGTCCACCGCCGAGAAGGCGCTGCGGCTGCTGGTGGCCGGCGAGCGGAGCCGCGACCTCCCGCCGAGCCTGCCCCCGGCGCTGATCGAGCGGGTGACCCGATGGCTGGCCGGCGAGGACGAGGACGACCTGTTCACCGACAATGTCGCCCGCGACATGCCCGAGGCCGAGCGGCGCGCCGAGCTGGCCCGCGCCGCGGCGCTGGTCGGCGAGCCACGGCCGGACGGCGAGCCGGTCGTCTTCGCCGACGGCCACGCGTTCGCGCTGTGGCCGGTGCCGGCCGAGCGCGGCCGCTACGTGCTGGAGATCAAGGTCGCGCCGACGCCACAGCCGAAGGTGCAGTGGCTGGTCGTCACCGGCGTGCCCGACCCGCCGGAGCCGCTGCTGGCCCACGCCCGCGCCGTGGTGGCGGCCATCGCCGACGGCTGGCCCGTCGACGTACCTCTCGCTCCCGGCGTCGACCTCGGCGCCTTCGGCCGCGCCGCGACCACGCTCCGCGCCCTCGCCGGGCCGGCCCCCGGCGAGGTGACCCTCCGCGACCCGATCGAGGGCGACGGCGAGTCCAGCGCGGTCTGGGGGGTGCGCGCCGGCACCACCTGGTGGCGGCTGGCCATCACCGGCACCGATCCGGTCACCGAGCTGTCGCTGACCCCGGTCCCCACCGAGGAGTACGCCGAGTTCGACGTGAGATTCGGCTCCTGACGCACCAGCGGGGACACTGGACGCCATGCCCGCTGTGCTGCCCGACGGCGACCTCGCGCCCGCCGACGGGTCGCTGCCGGCCACCGCGCTGGCGGGCCTCGGCGAGCGCCCGCTGGGCTTCTACGTCCATGTGCCGTTCTGCACCGTGCGCTGCGGCTACTGCGACTTCAACACCTACACCGCCGTCGAGCTCGGCGGTGCCGGATCCGGGGCGGTCTCCCGCGCGACGTACGCCGACCAGGCCATCGCCGAGATCAGGCTGGCGCGCCGGGTGCTCGGCGAGGCCGACGTGCCCGTGGAGACGGTCTTTTTCGGCGGCGGCACCCCCACGCTGCTGCCGGCGACCGACCTGGCCCGGATCCTCGCCGCCATCCGCGAGGAGTTCGGCCTGGTCGCCGGCGCCGAGGTGACCACCGAGGCCAACCCCGACAGCCTCACGCCCGAGTCGCTGGCGACGCTCCGGGAGGGCGGACTCACCCGGCTCTCCCTCGGTATGCAGTCGGCGGTGCCGCACGTCTTGAAGACCCTCGACCGCAGCCACGACCCGGTCCGGGTGCCGGCCGTGGTGGAGTGGGCGCGCGCCGCCGGGTTCGAGCAGTTGAGCCTCGACCTCATCTACGGCACGCCGGGGGAGTCGCTGGCCGACTGGTCGGCCAGCGTCGAGGCGGCGTTGGCCTGCGAGCCCGACCACCTCTCGGCGTACTCCCTCATCGTCGAGGAGGGCACCGCGCTGGCCCGCCGGGTGCGGCGCGGCGAGCTGCCCGCGCCGTGCGAGGACGACCTCGCCGACAAGTACCTCCTCGCCGACGAGCGGCTCACCGCCGCCGGCCTGCGCTGGTACGAGGTCTCCAACTGGGCCACCGGGCCGGAGGCGCGGTGCCGCCACAACGTCCTCTACTGGACCGGCGCGGATTGGTGGGGCGTCGGACCGGGCGCGCACAGCCACGTCGGCGGCGTGCGCTGGTGGAACGTCAAGCACCCCACCGCCTACGCCGCCCGTCTCGGCGCGGGGGTCAGCCCGGCCCAGGCCCGCGAGGAGCTGGGCGAGGAGGACCGCCGCGTCGAGCGGGTCCTGCTCGAGCTGCGGCTGGCGACCGGGCTGCCGCTCGACGTCCTCGACGACCCTGTCCTCGCGCAGCGGCCGGTCGCCGACGGGCTCGCCGTGATCGACGGCGACCGGCTCGCGCTGACCCGGCGCGGCCGGCTGCTCGCCGACGCCGTGGTGCGTGACCTGCTGCCCTGACCCAGGCCCGACCCAGGGCTCAGCCGGGGGTCTCCTCGGCGGCGCGGGGATCGTCCTGCATCCGCCACAGGCTCAGCCCGAGCAGCGCCGCCAGCAGCACCGCGTCGACGATCGTCACCAGGGTGAGCAGCGCGGTGAGGTGCTCCAGGCGCAGGCCCACCACGATCACGACGGCGACCCCGACCCACAGCAGGTACGCCGACCCGCGGCTCTGCCGGGCCAGCACCGAGTAGACCAGCAGCTGCAGCGCGGAGAGCAGGGTGCCGAGGACCGCGAAGAGCCACAGCCGGTCCTCGATGGCGCGGTAGTCGTCGCCGCCGATGAAGATCATCGCGATGCTGTTGAGCAGCACCGCGCCGGCCACGCACACCACGCCGCAGATGCCCACCAGGCCCAGGCTGCGCAGCAGCGCGCGGCGTCTCCCGGCGGTCGTCGACATTGCGGGGAAGGCGACCACCGCGACGAACTGCGGCAGGAAGAGCACCGCCTTGGTGAGGATCAGGCCGCCGGCGTACAGGCCGGACTCGCGGTTGCCGAGCACGTTGCGGGACAGCACGATGTCGGCGTTGGAGAGCGCGAAGAACCCCAGCAGCGCCATCGAGCCGTGCCAGATCTCGCGCAACATCGGCGCCAGGTCGCCGCTCTGGTGAGCGGTGCGGACCGGCGAGCGGCGCAGTGCGAGCCAGCCGACCACCACCGGGGCGAACCAGCCCAGCGCGACGGCCGCCATGGCGGCGCCCTCGGTCGGCCGGATCGCCATCGCCACGATGCCCAGGACGAGCCGGGGCACGCCGGCCGCGAGGTAGACCAGCGCCAGCGGGATCCAGCGGCGCTCGCCCTGGAGGATGCCCGCCTGCGCCCCCATCACGGTCATCGGCACGGTGCCGACGGCGAGCAGCAGCGCGGGGTAGACGCTGTCGAGTCGCAGCATCCGCTCCACGACGGGGGAGAGCACCAGCAGCGCCGCGGCCAGCACGATCGAGGCGCGGTAGGAGATCCGGAGGATGTCGTGCTCCACCCGCCCGACGTCGGTCGGCTCGGCGGCGATGCGCCGGGCCGCGGTGGCCTGCAGGCCGAGCTGGAGCACGCTGACCACCAGCAGGGTGCCGAGCAGGCTCGCCACGCCGCCGTACTGCTCCGGGCCGAGGAGCCGGGCCGCGACCATCTGGAAGGCGTAGACGCTGACGTTCATGGCCACGATCGCCAGGGCGATCACGCCGCCTCCGGCCAGCAGCTGGCGCAGTCGGGAGGTGGGTCGGGACTCGGACTCGATGGTCACGGACAAGGAGCCTAGAGGTTCCGCCACTAGGGCTCGCGACGACGAGACCTCTTGGCGGAACCTCGCTCGGTCCACCTGCGATGGGATCCCGCTTCGGCGTGCCACACTCCCGTCTCGTGACGCGCTGGCTCCCGCTGCTGTGGTGCGCCGGGCTGACGGTGCTGCTGCTCGGGCCCGCGCTGGGGCCCGGCTATGTCATCGGCCACGACCTGGTGTGGGTGCCGCAGCTGGACCTGCGGCCGGGCTTCCTCGGGCTCGGCTCCGGGCTGCCGCGGGCGGTGCCCTCGGACGCGGTGGTGGCGGTGCTGGACGACGTGGTGCCCGCGGCGCTGCTGGAGCGGCTGATGCTCGTGGGGGCGCTGCTGCTCGCCGGGACCGGCGCGGCGCGACTGGTCGGCGGCGGCCTCGTCGGCCGGCTCGCCGCGGTGAGCGCGGCGGTCTGGAGCCCGTTCGTGGTGGAGCGGCTGTGGCTGGGTCACTGGCCGGTGCTGCTGGCCTATGCGGTGCTGCCCTGGCTGGTGGTCGCGACCCGCGCCCGGCGGCTGCCGGCCTGGACCTGGGGGCTGCTCCTGGTCGGCAGCCTCAGCGCCAATGCGGGACTGATGACCGGGCTGACGCTGGTGGTGTGCGGGCGGGGCCGGCGGCTCCGGCTGCTGCTCGCCGTGGCCGCCGCCAACGCGCCCTGGCTGGTCGCCGGGCTGCGACACGCCGCGCTCGCGCGGGACGCCGGCGGGTACGCCGCCTTCGCGCTCCACGGGGATGGCGTGCCGGCGCCGCTGGCCGCGCTCTCGCTGGCCGGGATCTGGAACGCCGAGGTCGTGCCCGGCTCCCGCGAGGGCGTGCTGGCCTGGCTGGCGCTGGCCGGTCTGCTGGTGCTGGCGGCCGCCGGACTGCGGCCGTGGTGGTCGGCCGGCCGGACACCTGAGAGCGTGTCGGTAGCGCCGGCGAGACCTCAGGCGCCCGGGGAGCAGAGGCGGCTGGCCATCCTCTGGGCGGTCGGCTACGGGCTCGCGGTGGCCGGCTGGGCGGCGCCCGACGCGCTGGCGTGGCTGGGCGAGCACCTCCCGGGCGCGGGAGTGCTGCGCGACAGCAGCCGGGAGCTGGCGCTCTGCCTGCCGGCCGGTGTCGCAGTGGTGGCCGCCGGCGCCGAGCGACTGGCCGCCGGGGCCCGGGCCGGAGCGGCGCGCGCCGCCGTCGGGGTGGCGGTGGCGCTGTTCCCGGTGATGGTGCTCTCCGACGCGTCGTGGGGGATCGGCGGGGTGCTCGACCCGGTCGACTACCCCGCCGAGTGGGCGCAGGCGGGTGCCGTCGTCCGGGGACACGGGGACGTGCTGGTGCTGCCGCTGAGCGCCTACCGGGCGCCGGCATGGGCCGGGCGCCGGCCGGTGCTCGACCCGCTGCCGCGCTATCTCGCGCCCGACGCCGTCAGCGAGGACGCGCTCGTCGTGGATGGCCACGAGATCGCCGGAGAGGACCCGCGGGTACGACGGGTCCAGGCCGCGCTGGCCGAGCCGACGCCCGAGGAGCGCGCCGACGCCCTGGCCCGGGAGGGCATCGGCTGGGTCGTCACCGAGCGGGACGTGGCGGCGGCGCCCGAGGTCGCCGGCGAGCCGGTCCACGACGGCCCGCTGCTGAGCGTGGTCAGGCTCGCCGATCCGGTACGACGCGACCAGAGCGGGGTGGCGGTGTGGCTGGCCTGGGCGGCGTACCTGCTGCTGGCGGTGATCGCCGCGGCGACACCCGTGGTGACGATGATCACCCGCCGGCGCTCAGGTGCTACTGTTCCCCGCTGAGAGAGGGAGGTCTCGATGGGAACGCTGGGCGCGATCGCGAGCATCATCGTCGGCGGAGTGATCGCCGGAGTCACCGTCGTGGGCGTGGTGACCCACACCGTCAACAGCCCGGCCGAGACCACCGTCATCTCACCGGTCAGCCAGCCGCAGTACGGCGCGACCAAGTAGTAGCCTGTCGGGGTCAGACCCGACCGCTGACGCGGTCGCCCCGCAGCACCGCCGCCACGACGGCGACGAAGCCGGACCGCATCCGGGTCCAGTCGTAGTGCCGGCTCAGCGTCTGCGCGCCCTGGGCGAGCTCCTTGCGCTCGACGTCGTCGGTGAGCACCGTCTCCAGCGCCGCCACGAACTCGTCGAAGTCGTCGGCCAGCAGCCCGGAGATGCCGTGCTCGACCGACTCCTGGGTGCCGCCGGCGGCACGGTAGGCGACCACCGGCGTGGCGTGCGCGCCGGCCTCGCCGACCACCAGGCCCCAGCCCTCCTTCAGCGAGGGCAGCGCCATCACCCAGGAGCGGGCGTAGATCGCCTGGAGCTCCTCCTCGGACACGTACCCGGTGAAGACCACGTCGGCGCCGGCGCGCGCCGCGTAGTCGCGCAGCTCCTGCTCCCACCAGCCGGAGCCGACCACGCTCAGCGTCAGCCCGGGGACTCGCCCGCGCAGCGCCACCAGCGCGTCGATGGCGTGCTCGACCCGCTTGTGCGGCACCAGCCGGCCGACCACGCACATCGACGGCTCGGCCGACTTCTCCGCGGCCCCCGACTGCGGCGCGGTGCCGTTGTGCACCACAGCGATCCGCTCCTCGTCGACCCCCAGCCCGGCCAGCTCGTCACGGCTGGCCCACGAGACGGTGAGGTACTGACACCGGCGGTAGAGCCGCGGCGCGAGAGTGCCCTCGATCCACCAGCCGAGCCGGCCCATCGCGCCGGGGTAGACGATCGGCCACTGCTCACGGTGGGTGTGGTGCACCAGCACCAGCACCGGCCGGCGGGTCACCAGCCGGGAGAGGAACGGCAGGCCGTTCTGGACGTCGACCACGGCGTCGAAGCGGCCCAGCGGTCCGAGCCGCCCCAGCAGCACCAGCGCCATGCCCCACAGGTAGACGCTGAGCTTGCCGCCGCGACGCACATAGCGGACCCCGTCGACGACCTCCCTGGCCGCCGCACCGGGGTAGCGCGCGGTGAACACCGTGACCCGAGTGCCCTGCTCGACCAGCCCCTCGGCGGCCTGGCGGAGATAGACCTCCGCGCCGCCGCCCTCCGGGTTGCCGGTGTCGCGCCAGCTCAGCATGACGACGTGAGAGCGTGTTCGAGAACTCGGAAGCGCCGGCTCCGCGCCGCCCAGCACGCGCCCTGGCTGCGTTGTCGTCGGTCGCCATGCCTCCGGCATGGCTCCCTCCTCCGCCTTGCCATGACGCACGCTGGACAACGCCGA
>NZ_JASGDQ010000097.1:0-3211 GCF_047607185.1 Nocardioides sp.
GACACGTCGATCAGGTCTCCGGTACCCTCAGCCCGCTGGCGCACTACCGCGGCGCTGATCGCGAGGGCCGCGCACATCCCGGTCACCACGTCGGACATGGCGGTCGACACACGCTGCGGCGGACCGCCCTTGGCGCCGGTCACCGACATGAGACCCGACCGGGCCTGGGCCGCGAGGTCGTAGCCGGGCTCGGCATGTGCGGGCCCGTCGAGGCCGAATCCTGACATCGCACAGTAGATCAACGACGGCTGCGCCGCACGCAGGGTCTCCGGATCGACACCGAGGCGGGTGAGCTTGGAGGGATTGAGGTTCTGCATGAACACATCGGCCTGGGCGATGAGTTCCTTGAGTGCGCACATGCCCTCCGGATCGCGAACGTCAAGCACCAGCGAGCGCTTGTTGCGGTTGGCCGACGCGAACCACGCCGACTCGCCGTCGATGAACGGCGGGCCCCAGCCACGGGCGTCGTCGCCCACTCCCGGCTTCTCAACCTTGATGACGTCGGCGCCGAGGTCGGCCAGGTACATGGACGCGGTGGGGCCGGCATACGACGTCGTGAGGTCGACCACCCGCAGCCCTGCGAGGGGTCCGCACGGCGTGACATTACCCACGGTGTTGCGATCTCCCATGGACGTATACTATCTGACAATTATAGCAAATGTCAACTGACAGAAAGTCACACTGATCAATCCGCTGTTGCGTCCGGCGCTCGCGCCTATCATCAGTTCGGTCGTACGACTGTTAGTGTCAAAGGCATCTCACAAGCACGGAAGGAACGGCCGTGGCGAAAGACAGCAGCATTGCCAGCTCCACGACTCAACGCGTCATCGGGCAGAAGGTGCTCCGTCCACGGCAGCAGGTCGAGGAGTCGCTACGCAAGGCGATCCTCAGCGGCCAGCTTCGCAGCGGAGAACGCCTCCCTCCCGAGACCGAGCTGGCCCGCCAGTTCAGCGTCAGCCGTCCGACGATCCGCGAGGCGCTCTCGGCACTCGAGACGCAAGGACTCATCAACAAGGTTCCCGGCGCCGGTGGCGGCAGCTTCGTCCAGACCGTTGATCACCATGCCCTCGGACAGGTCGTGCAGGAATCGATGCACAACCTGATCCAGTTGGGCAGCGTGAACTTCAACGAGGTCTCGCTCGTCCGTCAGTACCTTGAGATCCCGGCCGCCTCGCTCGCCGCACGTAACCGCACGGACGAGGACGTGGCCGAGCTCAAGGACATCATCGACGAGCAACGATCCCGCTCAGTGGACGACCCGCTGATCGCCGATCTCGACGCGCGCTTCCACATCGCCATCGCGCGCATGTCCGGCAATCGCATCCTCGCCTCGCTGGTGTACGCCCTGCACAGCGAATCGGAGCCGGTCGCGTATCTCGACCTGTCGCCCGATGTCGGTCGCCAGACTTTCGCCCAGCATGTCGCGATCGTCAAAGCCATCACCGTTCAGGATCCGGAGGCGGCACAGGCGGCAGTGACCGAGCACCTCACGTACCTGCGCGAGCACATCAAGAATCACGTCGACCAGCCGGTATGACGCCGGGCGCTCCGATAGCGCCATGCAGCCGAACTGTCGAGTTCACGCACCCATACGCGCGTGGAATGAGCCGACAAGACGACGATCTTCGAAGAGCGCCTACCCCGTGCGTAAATGTCAGTCTATATGACATGTGTAAGATGATGTGCATCGAGGTGCTCGAAGCGCCCAATGCGAGAGCGTTGATGCGACCCGTCGACGCCTCATACGCACGACGACTCACCGAGGAGCCCCCATGACGAGAATCACCCCACCAACCCGAGGGGGCTTCGCCACCCGAGTGATCGGACAGGATGTGACCTATTTCGAGATCGACTCCGACGCCACGGGTCGCCGGTACGCCATCTCGGTCGCACGCCCCGCCGGATACGCCGCAGCAGAGGCACCTCTGCCCGTGGCCTACGCGCTCGATGGCCAGTCCCACGGCAGCCTGATCGAACACCTCCATCGTCGACTCACCAGCACAGAGGCGGTCCGCGGAGTCCCCCCATTCGTCCAGGTCACGATCGGATACCCGTTCGAGGTCGGCCGAGAGGCGTCGGTCCTCCGCTATCTCGACTTCCTGCCAGCAGGAGAGCCGATGAATCCCGCAATGCCGGACTACATCCGCCAGCACATCCGCGCAGGTGAGGGTGTGGCTGGCGATGCCATCAGCGAGCGGTTTCTCGAAAGCAGCTCGAAGGGGACAGCGGACAGGTTTCTCAGATTCATCGAACAGGAGCTGCATCCGGCTGTCGCATCCGCGCACCGCGTCAGCAGCGGCGATGCCGGCCTGTTCGGGTTCTCCTACGGCGGCGCCTTCGCGCTCTTCGCGCTGACCGCCGACAGCACGCTCTTCTCCCGATACGGCGCGAGCAGCCCTGGGATGCTCGTCCCGGACAGCCAGATCTTCGCCCTGTACCGGGAATTCGCCGAACGCAACTCCTCGAGTTCGCGTGAGCGGCATCTGCACCTCACCGTCGCTGATCTGGAGATGTTCGGACCTATCCAGATCTATCGCGACCTCGGGACCCAGATCACCCGCTTCTACGATCTGCTCTGCTCCCTCCCGACTCCCGGCCTGACGACGACAACTGAAGTCACCATCGGCGTCGACCATGAGAGCGGCGCGGGGGCTGCCTACGTGAGCTTCGTCCGCGCTTGCTTCGGGCCCTGAGCAGCATCTCGCCCTCGGCACGGCGGCCGGGAGGGGTCCGCGCTCGTCACGTCGAACGAGTGCGGACCACTCCGGTCTCCGCAAGAGCCGAGGCGTCCTCCACCGCCCAACGGAGCTCACGACGCTCGCGCTGCCGCCGAGGATCCGGGACCGGCGCAGCGAGCAGCAGCTTCTTCGTGTAGGGATGCTGCGGCCGCGAGCCGATCACTTCGGCATCACCCCGTTCCACGACCTCACCTCGATACATCACAGCCACGCGCTGGGAGATGTGCCTGACGAGCGCGAGATCATGGGCGATGAACAGATACGCGACTCCGGTCTGGACCTGGATCTCCTCGAAGAGTTCCATGACTCGATCCTGAGTGGAGACGTCGAGGGCGCTAACGGGCTCATCGCACACGACGAGCTTCGGATCCACCATGAGAGAGCGAGCGATCGCGATGCGCTGACGTTGGCCGCCGGAGAACTCGCGCGGCAGCCGACGCAGGGCGTTGCTCGGAAGATTGACACGCTCGATC
>NZ_JASGDQ010000098.1:0-7611 GCF_047607185.1 Nocardioides sp.
ACAAGTGCAGGTGGCCTGCCTGCACTTGTGCCGACTCGGGCCGTTATGGACCTGCACTTGTGCCGACTCGGGCTGTCCTGGACCCGCACTTCTGCCGACTCGCGCCTTAGGGTTGAGGGGTGTCTGAGGGATTGTTCGAGATGGGGGCGCCAGCCCGGTCCGGGGGCTCTCTCTCGGGCTCGGACCACGCCCACGCGCCGCTGGCGGTGCGGATGCGGCCACGTACCCTCGACGAGCTCGTGGGGCAGCAGCAGCTCAAGGCCGCCGGCTCGCCGCTGCGGCAGCTGATCGAGGGCGACCGGTCGCTCTCGCTGCTGCTTTGGGGGCCGCCCGGCACCGGCAAGACCACCATCGCCTCGATTGTGTCGCGGCAGACCGACCGCCGGTTCGTGGAGATCTCGGCGGTCTCGGCCGGCGTCAAGGAGGTGCGCGCGGCGATCGACTCCGCCCGCGCCGAGCTCGTCGCGACCGGCAAGGAGACGGTGCTCTTCGTCGACGAGGTGCACCGCTTCTCCAAGGCGCAGCAGGACGCGCTGCTGCCCGGCGTCGAGAACCGCTGGGTGACGCTGGTCGCCGCCACCACCGAGAACCCCTACTTCTCGGTGATCTCGCCGCTGCTCTCCCGTAGCCTGCTGCTCCGGCTGGAGTCGCTGACCGACGACGACATCCGCGGCGTGCTGGAGCGAGCGCTGGAGGACGAGCGAGGCCTGGCCAGCGCCTACACCATCGACGACGACGCTCTCGACCATCTGGTGCGGCTGGCCGGCGGCGACGCCCGCCGCTCGCTCACCTACCTCGAGGCCGCCGCCGGCGCCGCCCACACCCGAGGCGGTACGACGATCGACCTCGCCACCGCCGAGACCGCCGTCGACACCGCCGCGGTGCGCTACGACCGCGATGGCGACCAGCACTACGACGTCATCAGCGCCTTCATCAAGTCGGTGCGCGGCTCCGACGCCGACGCCGCGCTGCACTACCTCGCCCGGATGATCGAGGCCGGCGAGGACCCGCGCTTCATCGCCCGCCGGCTGATGATCCTGGCCAGCGAGGACATCGGCCTGGCCGACCCCACCGCCCTCACCACGGCCGTCGCTGCCGCGCAGACCGTGCAGCTCATCGGGATGCCCGAGGGCCACCTCACGCTGGCTCACGCGACCATCGCGCTGGCGGTGGCGCCGAAGTCCAACGCCGTCACCACCGCCATCGGGGCGGCCCTGGCCGACGTACGCGCCGGCAAGATCGGGCAGGTGCCCGCCCACCTGCGCGACGCCCACTACGGCGGCGCCAGGAAGCTCGGCCACGGCGCCGACTACAAGTACGCCCATGACGAGCCGTTCGGCATCGCCGAGCAGCAGTACCTTCCCGACGTGCTGGCGGAGGCGGCCTACTACCAGCCGAAGGAGGTCGGCGCCGAGGCCGGCATCAAGGAGCGCTGGGAGCGGGTACGACGGATCGTGCGTGGGACCGGCGGCTGAGGCGGGACGTCATGGTCCGCCGCGATAGGGTCAGTGCCTATGAGCCCCAGCGATCGCGCGCGTGAGGCGGCGATCTCGGCCGCCGCTTGGTGCCACGGTCTGCGCCGGGCGGTTCACCCCGAGACCCGGTTCCGCGCCCGCTGGACCATGAAGAGCGAGCTGCGCCGCCGGCGCAAGGCACGCAAGGCGGAGGTCAAGGCGGCGCTGCGGGAGTACCGCGCTCGCCGCGATCAGGAGGCGCTGCCAGAGGTGGGCCGGTGAACGCCGGCCGGATCGCCTGGTTCGTCGCCGGCGCCGGCGTCGGCGCCTATGCGGCCTTCCGGGCCCGCCGGGTCGTCGACGCACTCTCGCCCGAGGGACTGCGAGACCGCGCCGAGGCGGTCAAGGCCGGCGCCCGGGTGGTCGCCACCGAGGTGGCTCAGGCACGGGTCGACAAGGAAACCGAGTTGCGCGAGCGGTTCGGGTTGCCGAGTCTCGAGAGCAAGACCAAGACGATGGAACTGGAAGGACAGCAGTGAGCGAGCTCGCGAGCCAGCGACCGGAGACGTGGCTGAGCACGGCGGAGATCCGCCGCCGCTTCACCGCGCACTTCGCCAACAACACCACCGTGGGACCCCACACCGTGGTGCCGTCGGCATCGCTGCTGCTCGACGACCCCAACCTGCTGTTCGTCAACGCCGGCATGGTGCCGTTCAAGCCGTACTTCCTGGGCCAGGAGACCCCGCCGTTCCCGCGCGCGACCAGCGTGCAGAAGTGCATCCGCACCCCTGACATCGAGGATGTCGGCAAGACCACCCGCCACGGCACCTTCTTCGAGATGTGCGGCAACTTCTCCTTCGGCGACTATTTCAAGGAAGGCGCCATCACCATCGCGTGGGACCTGGTCACCAAGCCGATCGCCGACGGCGGCTTCGGCTTCGACGAGGGGCTGCTCTACCCCAGCGTCCTCGACGGCGACGACGAGGCCGTCGAGATCTGGCGACGCGTCACCGGACTGCCCGACGACCGCATCGTCCGGCTGCCGGCCAAGGAGAACTACTGGTCGATGGGCGTGCCCGGCCCGGGCGGCCCCTGCTCGGAGATCCTCATCGATCGGGGCCCGGAGTTCGGCGCCGACCGTGACTGGGACGCCGGCGATCGCTACCTGGAGTTCTGGAACCTGGTCTTCATGCAGGACGAGCTCTCCGCGGTGCGCTCCAAGAGCGACTTCGACATCGCCGGCTCGCTGCCGAAGAAGAACATCGACACCGGGATGGGGCTGGAGCGGGTCGCCTACCTGCTGCAGGGTCGCGCCAACATGTACGAGACCGATGTCGTCTTCCCGGTCATCGAGAAGGCCCAGGCGCTCACCGGCAAGACCTACGGGACGACGACGGGGTCTGATTCTTTGGCGAACGACGTCAGGTTCCGGGTCGTCGCCGACCACGTCCGCTCCTCGATGATGCTCATCGCCGACGGCGTCACCCCGGGCAACGAGGGCCGCGGCTACGTCCTGCGCCGGCTGCTGCGCCGGGCGATCCGCTCGATGCGGCTGCTCGGCACCGAGGACCGGGTGCTGCCCGAGCTGCTCCCCGTCTCCCGCGACAAGATGGGGGAGACCTACGACTACCTCCACCGCGAGTGGGATCGGATCTCGGCCGTGGCGTTCGCCGAGGAGGACGCCTTCCGGCAGACCCTCAAGGCGGGCACCCAGATCTTCGACCTCGCCGCCGCCGAGGTGAAGCAGGGCGGGAGCGTCAGCTTCCCCGGCGAGCGGGCCTTCCAGCTCCACGACACCTACGGCTTCCCCATCGACCTGACCCTGGAGATGGCCGCCGAGCAGGGCCTCGCCGTCGACGAGGACGGCTTCCGCCGGCTCATGGACGAGCAGCGGCAGCGGGCCAAGGCCGACGCCCGGGCGAAGAAGAGCGCCCACAAGGACGCCGCCGCCTACCGCGAGATCGCCGACGCGATCGGCCACGAGGTGACCTTCACCGGCTACGACACCACGACCGACGAGGCAGTGGTGCGCGGCATCGTCGGCGCGGACGGCTCGGTCGCGGTCTCGGCGAGCGAGGGCGACGAGATCGAGCTGGTCCTCGACCGTACCCCGTTCTACGCCGAGGGCGGTGGCCAGCTCGCCGACACCGGCCTCATCGAGCTGGCCAACGGCGCCCGGTTGCAGGTGCTCGACGTACAGAAGCCGATCACGGGGCTGGTCGCCCACAAGGTGCGGGTCGTCAACGGCGAGGTCACTCCCGGCCAGGCCGCGCACGCGCTGGTCGACACCGGCCGCCGACTGGCGATCAGCCGCGCCCACACCGCCACCCACATGGTGCACAAGGCCTTCCGCGAGGCGCTTGGCGAGACCGCCACCCAGGCCGGCTCCGAGAACGCGCCGGGCCGGTTCCGGTTCGATTTCTCGGCCACCGGTGCGGTGCCAGCCTCGGTGATGGCCGACGTCGAAGCCCGCGTCAACGCCGTCATCCTCGACGACCTCGCGGTCCATGCCGAGATCATGAGCCAGAGGGAGGCGGTCGCCTCCGGCGCGATGGCCCTCTTCGGCGAGAAGTACGGCGACCAGGTCCGGGTGGTCTCCGTCGGGGACTGGGCCCGCGAGCTCTGCGGCGGCACCCACACCCAGAGCTCGGGCCGACTCGGCATCATCAAGCTGCTCGGCGAGTCCTCGATCGGCTCCGGCGTACGGCGCGTCGAGGCACTGGTCGGCACCGACGCCTACCAGTTCCTGGCCCGCGAGCACGTCCTCGTCGCCCAGCTCTCCGAGGCGCTCAAGGCGCGCCCCGAGGAGCTGCCCGAACGGGTGGGCGACCTGGTCGAGCGACTCCGCGGCGCCGAGAAGGAGATCGAGAAGGTCCGTCTCGGCCAGCTGCTCGCCTCCGCCGGCACCATCGCCGACGCCGCGCTGGACGTCGACGGCGTGGCCGTCGTCGCCTCCCGCGCGGTCGGCGCGTCGGGCGGCGACGTACGCACCCTTGCGATGGACGTCCGCGCCCGGCTCGACCAGGCCGGCCGGCCCGCCGTGGTCGTGCTCATCGGCGACGGTGGCGGCAAGGTCACCGTCGTCACCGCGACCAACGAGGCCGCCCGGGCCCGCGGGCTCTCGGCCAACGACCTGCTGCGCGGCGTCAGCCCCGTCGTCGGCGGCAAGGGCGGCGGCAAGGACGACCTGGCGCAGGGTGGCGGTAGCGACGCCTCTCGCATCGACGAGGCGCTGGCTCTAGTCCCCGGCCTGGTCCGCCCTTGAGACACGGGGTCCGGCTCGGGATCGACCCCGGCGACGCTCGAATCGGGGTGGCGCGCAGCGACCCCACGGGATTCCTCGCCACGCCGGTCGAGACCGTCAAGCGCGGCAAGGGCGACTTGGCCAGGATCGGCGCCATCCTCACCGAGATCGCCGCCGAGTCGACCGTGCTGGAGGTGATCGTCGGGCTGCCCCGCTCACTCAAGGGCGGCGAGAACCCCGCGACAGCGAAGGTGCGCGACTTCGCCGCCGCGCTGGCCCGCCGGATCGCGCCGTTGTCGGTCCGACTCGTCGACGAGCGGCTCACCACGGTCAGCGCGGAGGCTATGCTCCGCGACCGTGGCCGCAAGGGCCAAGACCGGCGTGCCGTGGTCGACCAAGCCGCCGCCGTACTGATCCTGCAGCACGCACTGGACACCGAACGCGCCTCGGGGGAAGCGCCTGGAGAGATCGTCGAGGTGGGACATGACTGACGGACCGGAGCCGAGGGACATCGGGGACACCGCCGAGCGGCCCGCCGTCCGCGATCTCGGCGCGACGACGCCCTCGGCAGAGGAGCCGGAGGCCCTGGCGCCGCTGCTGGGCGAGGAGCCGGCGGAGGACGACTACTACGAGGACGCCGGCAAGCGGCGCGCCGAGAAGAGCAGCGGCCGGCTGCCTGGCTGCCTGGCGGCGCTGGTGGCGCTGGCGCTGATCGCCGGTGGTCTCTTCTACGCCGGCTCCTGGGTCAAGGACAAGCTCGACTCCGCGCTGAGCGGCTCCTCGGACTACAACGGCCAAAGCGCGCACGGCAGCGTCACCTTCGAGGTGCACGAGGGCGACAGCGCCGCGCAGATCGGCCGCAACCTGAAGTCGGCAGGCGTGGTCTCCTCGGTGGACGCCTTCATCAGCGCGGCCAGCGGCAACCCCGAGGCGGCGGGCATCCAGGTCGGCTTCTACCAGCTGCAGCTGGAGATGAAGGCCACCGACGCCCTCGACGTGCTCGTCGACCCTGCCAACCTCATCACCAACACTGTCACGATCCCGGAAGGTCTGCGGGCCTCCGACATCGTCGCGATCCTGGCGAAGAAGACCGACTTCGCCAAGGCGGACTTCCAGGCGGCGCTGAAGGACTCGGCGATCGGGCTGCCGGACTACGCCGGCGGCGACCCCGAGGGCTATCTGTTCCCGGCGACGTACGCCTTCGGGCCGGACGAGCAGCCGGTGGACATGATCAAGGACATGGTCACCCGGTGGAAGCAGTCGGCCACCTCGCTCGACCTGGTCGCCAAGGCGGGTCAGGCGAGCGCCGGCTACACCCCCTCGCAGATCATGACCGTCGCCAGCCTGGTCCAGTCCGAGGGCAAGACGCCCGAGGACATGGCCAAGATCGCCCGGGTGATCTACAACCGCATCGAGCAGAACGGCATCGGCGGCACGGTCGGCAAGCTGGAGATCGACGCCACCGTCGACTACGCCCTGGGCCGCAAGCTCACCGTTGGCATCACCAACGAGGACAAGCAGGTCGACTCGGCTTACAACACCTATGCCGTCAAGGGGCTGCCGCCCGGGCCGATCAGCAACCCAGGAGATGCGGCGATCGAGGCGGCGCTCAACCCTGCCGACGGCGACTGGGCCTACTACGTCACGGTCAACCTGGCGACCGGCGAGACCAAGTTCGCCACGACGTACGACGAGTTCCTGACCTACCGAAACGAGCTGCGCGACTACTGCGCCAACGAGTCCGCCGGGGCCTGCTGATGCCGTTCGCGGCGGTGGTGGGGGACCCCGTCGAGCACTCGCTCTCGCCGGTGCTGCACCAGGCCGGGTACGCCGCGCTCGGACTGACCGGCTGGGAGTACGACGCCCGCCGGGTGGCCTCCGGCGCCCTGGCCGGCTTCCTCGACTCGCTGAGAGGGGAGTGGCGGGGGCTGTCGGTGACGGCCCCGCTCAAGCGCGAGGCGCTGGGCCTGGCCGTCACGCTCACCGACCGAGCCCGGCTCGCCGGCGGCGTCAACACGCTGATCCCGGTGGCCGGTGGCCGCTGGGCCGGTGACAACACCGACCTGCCGGGCGCGGTGGCGGCGATCGAGGAGCGGTTCGACGGCTCGTTGGCGACGGCCACGATCCTCGGCGGCGGTGCCACGGCGGCATCGGTCGGGCTCGCCGTCGCGGACCTGGGCGTGAGCCGGATCGTGCTCGCGGTGCGAGCCCCCGCCACCGCCGGCGAGACCGTAGGCCTGCTCCGCGGGCACCCGGCCGGACCGGTGGTGGAGGTCGTGCCGCTGGCAGAGGCCGAGCCCGCCGATGTCGTGGTGGCGACGATCCCGGCCGGCGCGCAGACGCCGGCGCTGGTGGAGCGGCTCTTCGAGGTGCCGCTGCTCTTCGAGGTCACCTACAACCAGTGGCCCACCCCGCTCGCCAGGGCCGCCACCGGCGCGCTGGTCTCCGGCCTCGACCTGCTGGTGCACCAGGCGGTCCTCCAGTTCGAGCAGTTCACCGGCGCCCCCGCCCCGCTTGCCGCGATGCGGGCCGCCGGTGAGGCGGCGCTGGCCTCCCCCACACCGCTGACCAGCCGCAAACTGACGCCCAAATCCTGGTGAGCAGACGCAAACTGACACCGCAGTCCCGCTGAGCGGTCGCAAACTGACACCGCTTCACCGGTCGCAAACTGACACCCCGGTGCCACTGCCCGCTCGCAAGTGGACGGAGCGGAGAAGCTGATCGACCGGCGTCCGGTCACGGCGTCCTAAGAGCGCGTTCGAGAACTCGGAGGCGCCGGCTCCGCGCCGCCCATCGCGCGCCCTGGCTGCGTTGTCGTCGGTCGCCATGCCTCCGGCATGGCTCCCTCCTCCGCCTTGCCATGACGCACGCTGGACAACGCCGAGCTCGACGCCGAGTTCTCGAACGTGCTCT
>NZ_JASGDQ010000099.1:0-4273 GCF_047607185.1 Nocardioides sp.
GAGCTCGTCGAGCCGGCCGCGTCGGGGCACTGAGACGCCTGTCGACGTACCTAGATGATTGATGCACGGGGATCGTGCGGCGAGCGGCGCTCGGCGCCGCGCTCGCAAGGCGCCGGCGCGAAGGCAGGCTGGGTGCCTGTCGAGCGTCGGCAACGCCGCGAGCGTGGATGCCGAGGGTCGCGCAGCGTGCGAGACCCGTGCATCAATCATCTAGGTGACGGGCGCCACACCGTGGTTCTCTCGCCCCGGTGGTTACTAGTGATTAACCTTCGGCGGACGCCATCCGACGTACTCACGAACTTGACGCCAGGGAGACCGTGATGCAGCAAATCCTCGACACCATCCTTGCCGGCGAGGCCTCTAGCGAGGACTTCGTCGCCCTGGAGATCCCCGACTCCTACACCGCCGCCACGCTCCACAAGGACGAGGAGACGATATTCGAGGGGATCCCCAGCAAGGAGAAGGACCCCCGCACCTCCATCCACGTCGAGGAGGTGCCGCTGCCCGAGCTCGGCCCGGGCGAGGCGCTGGTCGCGGTGATGGCGAGCGCCATCAACTACAACACGGTGTGGTCCTCGATCTTCGAGCCGGTCTCGACCTTCGGATTCCTCTCCCGCTACGGCCGGCTCTCCGACCTGACCAAGCGTCACGACCTGCCCTACCACGTCATCGGCTCGGACCTGGCCGGCGTGGTGCTCCGGGTCGGCCCGGGCGTCTCGAAGTGGAAGCCGGGCGAGGAGGTCGTCGCGCACTGTCTCTCGGTGGAGCTGGAGAGCGCCGACGGCCACGACGACACCATGATGGATCCCGAGCAGCGGATCTGGGGCTTCGAGACCAACTTCGGCGGCCTGGCGCAGATCGCGCTGGTCAAGACCAACCAGCTGATGCCCAAGCCGGCCCACCTCACCTGGGAGGAGGCCGCCTCCCCCGGCCTGGTCAACTCCACCGCCTACCGGCAGCTGGTCTCCAAGAACGGCGGCGCCATGAAGCAGGGCGACAACGTGCTGATCTGGGGCGCCTCGGGCGGCCTGGGCGGCTTCGCGACGCAGTACGCCCTCAATGGCGGCGCCACCCCGGTCTGCGTGGTCTCCAACGAGGAGAAGGCCCAGATCGTCCGGTCGATGGGCGCCGAGCTGGTGATCAACCGGTCCGAGGAGGGCTACCGGTTCTGGAACGAGGAGGGCACCGAGCAGAACCCCCGCGAGTGGCAGCGCCTCGGCAAGCGGATCCGCGAGCTGACCGGCGGCGAGGACATCGACATCGTCTTCGAGCACCCCGGCCGGGAGACCTTCGGCGCCTCGGTCTACGTCACCCGCAAGGGCGGCACCATCACCACCTGTGCCTCCACCTCGGGCTATATGCACGAGTACGACAACCGCTACCTGTGGATGAACCTCAAGCGGATCGTCTCCAGCCATTTCGCCAACTACCGCGAGTCCTGGGAGGCCAACCGGCTCATCGCCAAGGGCAAGATCCACCCCACCGTCTCCCGGGTCTACCCGCTGGCCGAGGTCGGCCAGGCCGCACTCGACGTCCACCACAACCTGCACCAGGGCAAGGTCGGCGTGCTGTGCCTGGCACCCGAGGAGGGCCTCGGCGTACGCGACCCGGAGATGCGTGCCCGGCACCTGACGGAGATCAACCGCTTCCGTGGCGTCTGATTCGCCACGAATTCAGGAGAGCCGCGGCCGTCGGGCTGCGGCTCTCCTCGTTTCGTGGCACCCTTGCCTGCGCAACGCAAGATGGGGGGACATCTAGCGACCGCCGCGACCTGACCCGGAAGAGGAATCCGCCATCATGAGCGAACGTGGCCTGTCGATATTCGACGACGAGCCCGACAACACCCCTGACGACGAGCGGACCGCACCGGCCCCGAAGCCGCCGGCGGCCCCTGCCTCCGCCCCACCCTCGACCCCACCGGCTACCCCACCGGCGCCCCCGGCCACCGCCCCTGCCGCGATGCCGCGATTCGCGACCGGCGCGCTCCCGGTCGTCCGCCGCGGCTACGACCAGGGCGCCGTCGACGCCCGGCTGAGGGAGTTCGCCCAGCACTACGGCGCGCTCTCCGGCGAGCTGAGCGAGGCCCGGCTGCGGATCACCGAGCTCGAGGCCAAGCTGCAGTCGGCGGCCGACGAGCTCGCCGAGAGCAAGAACCCGTCCTACGCCGGTCTCGGCGGCCGGGCCAGCGCGCTGCTGCGGCTGGCCGAGGAGGAGGCCAGCGAGATCCGCACCACCGCCGAGCGCGACGCCATCGAGATCCGCGACCAGGCCGGTCGCGACGCCAAGGCGATCCGACTGCAGGCCACTACCGAGATGAACGACGCCCGCGAGGAGCACGCTCGGGAGCTGGACGAGCAACGGGCCCGACTGCTCGCCGACGCGGAGCAGGAACGCAACCTGGCCAAGGCGCAGGCCGACGACCTGATCGCGGCCGCCAAGCGCGAGGCCGAGCAGCTTCGGCTCGCCGCCGAGCAGGAGACCACCGAGTTGCGCAGCCAGGTGCAGCGCGAGGTCGAGCAGGCCCGGGCCGGCGCCGACCGCGAGGTGCAGGAGGCCCGGCGGATGCTGGCCGTGGAGAAGGAACGGCTGGCCCGCGAGGCCACCGACTTCCACACCACCAAGCTCAACGAGACCCGTCAGCTGGTCGAGGAGGCCGAGGGCCGGGCTGGCGCCGCCGAGGAACGCGCCCGGACCGCCAACGCCGCCGTCGCCGACGTGCGCCAGCAGGCGCAGAAGGAGTCCGACTCGCTGCTCGCGCGTGCCCGGAAGGAGGCCGAGCAGATCGTCGGCTCGGCCCGGGCCCAGGCCGAGCAGATCGCCGTCACCGGCACGGCCGAGGCCGAGCGCGCGCTCTCGGCGATCAAGGCCGAGGTCGACCGGATGAGCAAGCGTCGCGACGCCATCACCGCCCAGCTCGCTTCCCTCAACGACCTAGTCTCCCGGTTCACCCGGGACGACGAGGACGACAGCGGGACCGGGGACGCCGGCCAGGCCGGCGTCGAGGAGAAGTCCGAGGACGCCGGGTGACCGACGCCGAGACCGGGACCGAGCCGGACGCGAAGCTGGACGCCGACCATCCGGCCGAGCCGCCGGCACCCGGGCTCGGCACGCCGGGGCCGAGGCTGGACCGCCGGGCGCCGTACATCTGGGGCTTCCTGGCAGGCCTGGGCCTGCTGACCGCCATCGCACTCGGCTCCGCGATCTGGTCGATCAAGAGCGTCCTGGTGCAGGTGCTGGTCGCGTTCTTCATCGCTGCCGGCCTCGACCCGGCGGTGCGGTTCTTCGAACGCCGCGGGCTGCGGCGCTCCTTCGCGGTGACGCTGGTCATCGTGATCGTGCTGCTGGCGCTGGTGCTCTTCCTGGTCGCCTTCGTGCCGGTCATCACCGACCAGGTCACCAAGATCACCGGCAATGCGCCGGAGTGGCTCGACGCATTGCAGAAGAACCAGCAGATCCAGGACCTCAACGACGAATACCAGATCATCGACAAGATCCGGGACTATGTCACCGACGGCGACTTCGTCAGCAACCTCTTCGGCGGCGCCCTGGGCATCGGCCTGGCCGTGCTCGGCGCGCTGCTCAACGCCTTCGTCATCATCGTGATGACGCTCTACTTCCTGGCCGGGCTGGCACAGACCAAGGCCGCGCTCTACCGGCTCGCCCCTGCCTCCCGCCGCGACCGGGTGACCAGGCTGGGCGACCGCATCATCGAGGGCGTCGGCGGTTACGTGTCGGGGGCCTTCGTCGTCGCGCTGTGCGCCGGGCTGTCCTCGCTGGTCTTCCTCTTCGTCGTCGGCCTCGGGGAGTACGCCGTCGCGCTGGCGTTCGTGGTGGCGCTGCTCGATGTCATCCCGATGATCGGCGCCACCATCGGCGCGGTCATCGTCTGCGCGATCGGCTTCGCCACCGATCTGAAGGCCGGCATCATCTGCGTGATCTTCTACATCGTCTACCAGCAGGTCGAGAACTACCTGATCTATCCGCGGGTGATGAGCCGCTCGGTCGACGTGCCGGGCTCGGTCACCGTCATTGCCGCGCTGGTGGGCGCCTCACTGCTCGGCGTCGTCGGTGCGTTGCTGGCGATCCCGACCGCCGCCGCGATCCTGATGCTGATCCGCGAGGTCTTCGTCAGACAGCAGGACCAGAGCTAGACAGTATGAAGTGACCCCTCCGGAGGAGTGATGGGGTTGCGGGCCGGGGCCTCGCTCACAAGATTCGTGGGTTACCGAGCAGGGGCTGCCTGCTCGGCCTATCCGACAATTGTGGGAGGCCC
>NZ_JASGDQ010000100.1:0-21251 GCF_047607185.1 Nocardioides sp.
AATCCCAGCCCCACAAGCCCCATCCGTCACAGACGCCACGCCGGTCACACCGCCACGTTTCCCCAGGTCACAACGCCATCAGTCGACCTTTCCGGCGCCCTGCTGAGGGAGGGAGTTACTTTTCTCGGCATTTCTCTTACTTTCGGATATTTCGGAATAGTTAGAGAATACGCGGAATTTCCGGTCTGTCAAATAGCATATCTGTTTATCAATTGCAACTGATAAACGCCAATCAGCTACAACTGATCTTCAATATGATGTTTCGAGTGGGAGTGAGACCAAGGTCGACGGTTGGATGCGGGAGCACATCGTCGAGCGGCATGCCGGTGCGGTCAGACCGGCTCGCATGGTGAGCGTGAACATCGAGGCGGGTGAGTTCTTCACGTCTTTGATCGAGTTGGTCGAGCGTGCGCCGCACGTGGTCTCCGTTGCCGTGATCGAGATCGAGGTCACCGCTCATCTAGGCTGACCGGGTGGAAGAACGGTGCTCGGTGCTCTCGCGCGAGCGGGACGAGCCGATGACGGGCACCGCGTTCCCCCAGGGTGGGCTGCTGCTCGTCGAGCAGCCGGGCGCATGGGGCCGCGGCGGGCTGGGGGAGTCCGACCTCGACCCCGACGTCGCGCGGGCGGTGGAGGCGCGCGCCGCGACGGCCGACCTCAAGACGCTGGCGATCCGCACCCTCGGTCGTCCCGAGGAGCGGGTACGCCGGTGGGCGGTCCGCATCCCCGGCTCGCCGGTGACCTGCTGGGGCACCTTCGGCGCCGACACCGACCTGCTCGACCTGCCGCTGGACGGCTCGGCCGGCGACCCGAGCGCGGAGGATCTCTACCTCGTCTGCACCCACGCCAAGCGCGACCGGTGCTGCGCGGTCCTCGGCCGCGAGCTGGGCCTGGCGCTGGAGCGACGGCGACCGGGCCGGGTGTGGGGCTGCAGCCACACCGGCGGCCACCGGTTCGCGCCGGTGGTGGTCGCCGCCTCGGGTGCGGCCGCCCCCAGTGTCATGTACGGGCGAGTGGGCGCGGCGGACCTCGACGAGGTCGTCTCCGCGACCCTGTCCGGCCACACCGTGCCGCGGCTGCTGCGTGGCGTCAACGGCCTCTCCGGTGCCGCTCAGGCCGCCCTCGGCCACGCCCAGCTGCGCACCGGCGCGAGCGGCCTCGCCGACTGGGAGGTCCGCGCCGAGAGCGAGCTCGGCGACGGCCGCTGGGAGGTCCGGCTGGCCGGTCCCGGCGGCGACCACGCCGTCGTCGTGACACTCACCCGCGACCAGACGCCGTTCCCGAGCTGCGGCAAGCCGGGCCCCGAGCCTCAGCCGCACTACGGCGTCGGCTAGCCGACGGCCAGCTGGGTGCGCTCCGCGGCGGCGAGTACGGCGCCGACCAGCGAGGCCCGCTCGCCGAGCTCGCTGGCCAGTACCGGGGTGAGGGCGACCGCGTCGAGGGCATGGCGGCGCAGCCCGATCCGGGCCGACTCCAGCAGCAGCTCACCGGCCCGGGCCATGTCGCCGCCGACCACCACCAGATCGGGGTTGAGCAGGTTGACGACGCCGGCCAGCCCCCAGCCGAGGTGGAGGCCGGCGTCCTCCAGCGCCCGCCGGGAGGAGGCGTCACCGTCCCGCGCCAGCGCCACGACGTCATCGAAGTCGGCGCCGGGATGCTGACCTGACAGCATGGCGAGCACGTTGGCGGTGGAGGTGTAGGCCTCCAGGCAGCCGCGCCCGCCGCACCGGCATGGCGGTCCCTGCTCGTCGAGGGTGAGATGGCCGAGCTCGCCGGCGGTGCCGCTGGCGCCGTGATAGATCCTGCCGTCCAGCACGATCCCCGCGCCCACACCGGAGGAGAGCTTGACGAAGACCGAGCTGCTGTGACCCTGCGCGACGCCCTGCCGGTGCTCGGCCAGGGCACCCAGGTTGGCGTCGTTCTCGACGTCGACCGGCGTCCCGAAGGCGTCCTCCGCGGCGGCGAGGGAGTCGACATTGTGCCAGCCGGGCAGGATCCCGGCGGCGCGTACGACGCCGCCGCTGATGGGCGCCGGCACGCCCATGCCGACCCGCAGCACCGGGGCGTGCCCGGCTGCCAGGCCGGTGAGCAGCGCGGCCGCCAGCTTGAGCGAGTCGTCGTAGGCGTGGGTGGGCTCGAGCGCCTGCCGCTCCTCGGCGATGATCTCGCCGGTCAGGTCGCCGACGGCGACGGCGACGTGGGAGTGACCGAAGTCGACCCCGGCCACCAGCCCGGCCGAGCGCGAGATCCAGACCGACGAGCCGCGTCGACCGGAGCCGGCCTCGGTCTCGACGAGCCCGGTGCCCGCCAGCTCCCGGACGATATTGGAGACGGTGGCCGGGGCGAGCCCGGTCAGCCGGGCCAGTTCGGCCTGGGTGTGCCGGGCCGAGGGCCCGCCGCGAAGGACGTCGAGGACCCGCTGCTGGTTGGCGGTGCGCAACGCCGCGGTCGACCCGGGTGAGGCGGCTGCGGGGGAGGCTGACCCGGGAGAGCGAGCGTTGCGGCGGGCCATGCGGCTCACTGTGCAACTAACAGGGAGTTAACGTCAAGAGCTGGCGACAACAAGAACCTAGATAACGATTTCGACTACGTAGTCTTCAAGTCTTGACGACAAACATGTGACGGCTAACACTTTCAATCGTTCCCACCGGCGGCGGCAGCCGCCTCAGCTTCGAGGAGAAGAACGTGACCACACCCCTTCGGCGTACCGCCGCTCGCCCGCTCATCATGCTCGGTGCCCTTGCGCTCGGTGCCGCCGGCCTGGCCGCCTGTGGCGCCAACGACTCCGAGGGTGGCAGCGACGCCGACGCCAGCGTCAGCGAGAGCGCCAGCTCCAGTGGCGGTGGTGGCGGCGCCACCATCGCGCTGCTCCTGCCCGAGTCCAAGACCACCCGCTACGAGGCCTTCGACAAGCCACTCTTCGAGAAGAAGGTCGGTGAGCTCTGCGCCGACTGCGAGGTGTCCTACTACAACGCAGACCAGGACGAGGCCAAGCAGTCCGAGCAGCTCGAGACCGCCATCACCGAGGGGGCGAAGGTGATCGTGCTCGACCCGGTCAACGGCGACGGCGCCGGCGGCATGATCGAGTCGGCCCACGCGGCCAGCATCCCGGTCATCGCCTACGACCGCTTCATCGAGGGCGCCGACTACTACATGTCCTTCGACAACGAGACCGTCGGCAAGATCCAGGGTCAGGCCCTCGTCGACGCGATGGGTGGCAAGGGCGACATCCTGATGCTCAACGGTGCCCCGAGCGACCCGAACGCCGCCCAGTTCAAGAAGGGTGCCCACAGCGTTATCGACGCCAGCGACATCAAGGTGCTCGAGGAGTACGACAACCCCGACTGGAGCCCGGAGAACGCCCAGCAGTTCGTCACCGACCAGTTGAGCAAGTACGACCCGTCCGAGATCAACGGCGTCTACGCGGCCAACGACGGCCAGGCCGGCGGCGTGGTCGCCGCGCTGACCGGCGCCGGCGTGGCGGCCGACGCGCTGCCGCCGATCACCGGCCAGGACGCCGAGCTCGCCGCCGTGCAGCGCATCATCGCCGGTGAGCAGTCGATGACCGTCTACAAGCCCATCCCGATCGAGGCCAACACCGCTGCCGAGGTCGCCGTCGACCTGGCCACCGGCACCGACGTCCCTGCCACGACCGAGTCGGGCATCGCGCAGTCGGACTACGAGGGCGTCACGTCGTTCATCTTCACCCCGATCGCCGTCACCAAGGACAACGTGACGGACACCATCATCGCCGACGGGTTCTACTCCGCGTCCGACATCTGCACCGGCGACTACGCCGACGCGTGCACTGCGGCGGGCATCTCCTGATGACCGAAGCCGGCATGCCGGCACCGGCGAGGACGGCGTCCGCTTCGGGCGCCGTCCTCGCCCTGTCCGGGATCAACAAGCGATTCGGCGCCGTCCAGGCGCTCACCGACGTCAGCATCGAGGTCAATGCCGGCGAGGTCGTCGCGCTGGTGGGCGACAACGGCGCGGGCAAGTCGACGCTGGTGAAGGTCATCTCGGGCGTCTACCAGCCCGACGAGGGCACCATCGCCATCGAGGGCCGCTCGGTCTCCGTGGCTGGGCCGTCGGCGGCGCAAGGGCTGGGCATCGCCACGGTGTTCCAGGACCTGGCGCTGTGCGACAACCTCGACGTCGTCGCGAACCTCTTCCTCGGCCAGGAGAAGCACACCGTCGGCGTGCTCGACGAGGTCGGCATGGAGCAGGAGGCGTGGCGGCTGCTGCGCAGCCTGTCGGCGAAGATCCCCTCGGTCCGCATCCCGATCGCCTCGCTGTCCGGTGGCCAGCGGCAGACCGTCGCCATCGCCCGCAGCTTGATCGGCGCGCCCAAGGTGGTGCTGCTCGACGAGCCGACCGCAGCGCTGGGCGTCGCCCAGACCGCCGAGGTGCTCAACCTCGTCGAGCGACTGCGCGACAACGGCCTCGGCGTCATCCTGATCAGCCACAACATGGCCGACGTACAAGCCGTCGCCGACCGCATCTACGTGCTGCGACTGGGCCGCAACGCCGCCGAGTTCCGCGTCGAGGAGGCCACCACCGAGCAGCTCGTCGCCGCCATCACCGGCGCCTCCGACAACGTGGTGGCCGCCCGGGCCGAGCGCAAGAGCCACCAGGGAGACCCGTCATGACCGAGACCCAAGAGACACCAGCCGTCGCCGCCGACCTGCTCGACGAGCGGCTCATCAGCTCCGAGGGCTTCGGCGCCTACCTGCGCGCTCAGGCCAACCGGCTCCGCTCGGGCGACCTCGGCAGCCTGCCGGTGATCACCGGCCTGGTCATCATCTCGGTGGGCTTCTACCTCAAGGAGCCCACCTTCCTGTCCTCCCGCAACCTGGTCACCATCACCCAGTTCGCGGCCCCGACCGGCGTCATCTCGCTGGGCATCGTGCTGGTGCTGCTGCTGGGGGAGATCGACCTGTCCGTCGGATCGGTCAGCGGTGTCTCGGCGGCCATCATGGCGGTGCTCGTCGTCAACCACGGCTACTCCGAGATCGTCGCGGTCCTGGCGGCGCTCGTCACCGGCCTGGTGATCGGCCTGTTCTACGGCCTGCTGTTCACCAAGATCGGGGTGCCGTCGTTCGTCTTCTCGCTGGCCGGCCTGCTCGGCTTCCAGGGCCTGCTGCTGTGGGTGCTCGGCAAGAACGGCACCATCAACCTGCCCCAGGACTCCTGGCTGCGCGACTTCACCCGGACCAAGTTCGTGGGCGACACGGCGTCGTACCTGCTGGTGGCGCTTGCCGTACTGGTCTTCCTGGGCAGCCAGCTGTGGCAGATCCGCACCCGCAAGGCAGCCGGGCTGAGCACGGCCTGGCTGCCGATGATCGTGGGGAAGACCGTCGGCCTGGCGGTGCTGCTGGGCTACCTGACCTACTACGTCAACATCGACCGTGGCTTCAGCTACCTGTGGATCTTCTTCGTCATCCTGGTGATCGCGTTGGACTTCGTGCTGCGCCGCACCACGTGGGGACGACACGTGTTCGCCGTTGGTGGCAACGTGGAGGCGGCCCGCCGCTCCGGCATCAAGGTCAACGGCGTCTACCTGTCGGTCTTCGCCGCGACCTCGGTCTTCGCCGCGCTGGGCGGGCTGCTGGCGGCGGGGCTGCAGACCAGCGTCTCCCAGGCCAGCGGCACCACCGACACCAACCTGATGGCCATCGCGGCTGCCGTCATCGGCGGCACGTCGCTGTTCGGCGGCCGTGGCTCGGCCTACTCGGCGCTGCTGGGCATCCTGGTGTTGCAGGCGATCTCCAGCGGCCTCAACCTGCTCGGTGTCGACAGCTCGGTGCGGTTCATGGTGACCGGCGCGGTGCTGCTGCTCGCGGTCGCGATCGACTCCGTCAGCCGCAGGGCCCGCGCCTCCAGCGGCCGCGGCTAGGGGTGAGCAGTCCCAAACTGACGCCCAGATAGCCGTGAGCAGTCCCAAACTGACATGCAAACGGCGGTGACCCGTCGCAGGCTGTCAGGGGCCTCCGGTCAGTTTGGGACTGTTCACTGCGGGTGAGGTGTCAGTTTGGGACTGCTCACCGCCACTTGCATGTCAGTTTGGGGCTGTTCACCGGGGATGGGGTGTCAGTTTGCGACCGGTCGGCTATTCGTCATCAGGGATGATGTCGCGGTCGAGCTGGCTGGGCCACCAGATCACTCCGCCCAGGTCGAGGTTGATGGCGGTCACCAGCACCGACCTGACGACCATGGTGTCGAGCATGACCCCCAGCGCCACCGCCGTCGCGATCTCCGCGAGGAAGACCAGCGGGAGGGTGCCAAGCACCGCGAACGTCGCGGCCAGCACCAGGCCGGCAGAGGTGATCACGCCGCCGGTCGAGGCGAGCGCCACCAGTGAGCCCTGCTGGGTCCCGTTCGTCATCGTCTCCTCGCGGACCCTGGTCATCAGGAAGATGTTGTAGTCGATGCCCAGCGCGACGAGGAAGACGAAGACGAACAGCGGGAAGGAGGAGTCCGCCATGTCGAAGCCCCAGATGTACTTGAAGATCAGCGACGAGATGCCCAGTGCGGCACCGAACGACAGCACCACGGTGAGGATCAGGATCACCGGCGCCAGCACCGAGCGCAGCAGGAGCAGCAGGATCACCAGCACCACCAGCAGGATGAGCGGGATGACGACCCGATTGTCGTGCTGGGAGGCGGCCTTGGTGTCGAGGAAGAGCGCCGCGGAGCCGCCCACGAGCGCGTCCGCGCCGTCGACCCGGTGCACCGCCTCGCGCACCGCTCTGACCTGGTCGGCCGCCTCGTCGCTGGCGGGGTCGATGGTCTGAGTGATCTCGAGGTACTTCACCCCGTCGACCGGCGGGACGTCCTGGTTGACCTCGCCCAGGCCCGGCACGGTCGCGATGGCGGCGACCACGCCCTCGGCCGCCGCCTCCTCGGCGACCACCTGGATCGGGGTGGAGGTGTCGACCAGGCCGTGCTCGGTCAGGATCCGCTGGCCGATGACCGAGTCGAGGTCCTTGGTGTACTGCTCGTCGCTGGGGATGTTGCCGGTCTTGAGGGTGAGCAGGCCCAGGCAGGCGAGGCCGAGGATCACTGCGGTCGCCACCCAGACCTGGCGCGGCTTGGGCGCGATCCAGTTGCCGACCCGCGCCCAGAAGCCGGTCGTGGTCGGCTCCCGCGAGCCGTACGACGGCCGGGCGGGCCAGAACATCCAGCGGCCGAAGATGACCAGCAGCGCGGGAAGCAGTGTCACCATGACCAGCAGCGTGACCACGATGCCGACGGCGGCGACCGGGCCCAGGCCGGCGGTGGAGTTCATCTCGGCGAAGAGCAGCACCATCATGCCGATCGCGACGGTCGAGGCCGAGGCGATGATCGCCGGCGCGGCCCGATGCAGCGCGAACGCCATCGCCTCGTGCCGGTCGGCATGGTTGCGCAGCTCCTCGCGGTAGCGGGCCACCAGCAGCAGCGCGTAGTCCGTGCCGGCCCCGATCACCAGCACCGAGAGGATGGCCTGGCTCTGGCCGTTGACCGTCACGCCGGCGTACTTGGCGAGGAAGTAGATGACCGCCTCGGCGGTGAACAGCGACACCACGGCGGAGAAGATCGGCAGCATCCACAGGATCGGACTGCGGTAGGTGAACAGCAGGATCACGATGACCACGCCGAGCGCGGCGAACAGCAGCGTGCCGTCGATGCCGCCGAACGCCTCGGCCGCGTCCGCCGCGCCACCGCCCGTGCCGGCCAGATGGGTGTCGACGCCGTCGATGTGGGCGATCTCGCGGAGCTGGTCGGCGACGTCGGGGAGCTTGTTCCACCCCTCGGAGCCCAGGTTGAACGTGACATAGGACTCCGCCACCTCGCCGTCGGCCGACACCAGGCCCAGCTGCTGGCCGCTGGCAAGGTCGGTCGGGAAGGTCACCGGCGGGGTCTGCCCGTCGTCGACGACGCCGTCGATCCCCGCGATCTGTCCAGCCTGGTCGGCGATGGCGGCGAAGTCGCTGTCGGTGAGACCGCCGGACCGGTGGTAGACGACGATCGTGGGGATGTCGTCCTGGTCGGCGAAGGCGCCGAGCTTGCCGAGCGCCTTGGTCGACTCCGCCGAGTCGGGCAGCCAGGAGGAGGCCTCGTTGTTCTGGACATCGGTGAGCTTCTGGGCGAAGCCGCCGGCGACCGCGAAGATCACCAGCCAGGCGACGAGGACCAGCCACTTGGTGATCCGGCCGGTGAGCTTTCCTGCGATGGCGAGGTGCATGTCGACCACTCCAGCATATTTGGCACTCGACATGCATCGGGGTTTCCCCCGATGCGGACCGCGACTGTCCCTGACCTGTCCGGTGCCGCGTTGGAAACACCGGCGCAAAGACGTCTTTACCCGCCCGGCCGGTTCCGGCAACAGCACTCGGATGCACTGGTGTCGTCGCATCAGCCATGACGAGGAGTTGAGATGTCGCTCAGTGCACCTGAAACCGCTGTCGTCCCCGGCGTGGCCGGGCCGGCGCGCCCGACCGATCGGCCCCGGGTCTTCGAGACCTGGACCCTGGTCGAGGGACCCGTCGAGCACGGTGACAAGCGCGGCCGCGAGCTCGGCTTCCCGACCGCGAACCTCCCGATCGAGGACGGTGTCGCCCGCGACGGGGTCTGGGCCGCGACGGTGGAGCTTGCTGACGGCCGGCTGGTCCCGGCGACGGTGTCGATCGGCCGCCGCACCACGTTCTACGGCCGTGACGGCGTACGACTCCTCGAGGCCTTCCTGCTCGACTTCTCCGAGGACATCTACGGCCAGCACATCCGGGTCTGGATCGGCCACCGCCTCCGGCTCCAGAAGCGGTTCTCGTCCGTCGAGGCGCTCATCGAGCAGATGCGGTCCGACGTCGACGACACCCGCGAGTGGGCGAAGGTGACGCCGTGGTTCCTGACCCAGGCCAGCCGGGACTGGACCGGCAGGTAGGCAGTGGCGGCACCGTCAGACCCGGGCGAGCCACCCGAGACGACCGACCTGCCCGAGGTCATCCGCATCGACGGCGTCGTTGTACCCGGTGACCGCCGTAGCCGCCAGTGGGGCTTCCCGACGGCGAACCTCCCCGCCGCCGACATCCCGTGTCCCGACGGGGTCTACGCCGGCATCGTGCGCCGCGACCTCGCCGGCCGTACGACGGCCCAGGTGGCGGCGGTCTCCGTCGGCCGCCGACCGGTCCTCGGACCTGGCGGGCCCCGACTCGTGGAGGCACATCTGCTGGGCTTCCGCGGCGACCTCGACGCGGCCCGGCTGCGCATCGAGCTGTGCGCCTGGCTGCGCCCGCAGCAGACCTATCCCGACATGCCCGCGCTGGTGCGGCAGCTCTTCGTCGACGTCACCCGGACCAAGGCCTGGGCGCTGCGCCGCGGCCTGCGCGACCTGCTGCCGGTCGGGGCACGCGCCGAGGCCCGCTGGCAGCGTGACGGCTCCGGACAGCTCCGGCGGGTTCCGGTGCGCGACGAGACGACCGTGAGCCTCCGCCGGGCGCTGCGTCGCGAGGAGCTGATCCGCGCGGCGGTCCGCGACGCGCCGCAGGACGTGCTCGACCACGAGCTCGTCTCGCTGGTCACCGGTCTCCCGGTCGGATATCTCAAGTGGCGCTATCCCACGATCGAGGTGCTTCGTGCCGCGGTCGGCGGATGACACAGGCGGCGCAATCGACGTTTTACCCCCGAAACCTCGCTCAGAAATGCGCCATCCCTTGACTCGAGCCCAGACGATGGCCCACCACCCGGGCGTCATCGCGGAGATCCGATCGGAGGCGCTGGATGGTCGTGGCAGTCGTAGGCAACCCCAAACCGATGTCACGCACCCGGGCGGCCGCCGAGCTGATCGCCGAGCGGCTGACCGGCACGCCGCCCACCGCCGTCGTCGACGTGGTCGACCTCGGTGCCGGCCTGCTGGGCTGGGGCGACGCTGCGGTCGCCGAGGCCAAGAAGACCGTCCTGGAGGCGGAGGCGCTGATCGTGGCCTCGCCCACCTTCAAGGCCACCTACACCGGGCTGCTCAAGCTCTTCCTGGACCAGTTCGGCCAGGGGGAGCTGGGCGCTACCCGGCGGGAGCCGACGAGCTGGCCGAGCGGATCGCAGGCGACCTGGTGACGGCGGGCTTCGTCTCCCAGGCCCGCGAGGACGTGATGGCCTGGAAGTACCGCAAGCTGATCGCCAACCTCGGCAACGGCGTGGGCGCCAGCTTCGTCGACAATGCCGCGGCCGACGAGCTGCTGCGGCTCGCCCGGGCCGAGGGCGAGGAGGTGCTGGCCGCGGCCGGCATCGACGCGGTGAGCGCCCAGGCGGACCAGGACCGCCGGGGCGAGCACATCGTGCGCCGGGCCCATCGGGAGAAGGCCTCGGGTGGGAGCTCTACCTGGCAGAGCGTGGCCCGCGGCGCGGGCAGCGTCGAGATCGACTACCTCTCCGGTGAGATCGTCATGCTCGGCCGGCTCCACGGCGTGCCGACCCCGGTCAACGAGTACGTCCAGGAGACGACGGCACGGCTCGCTCGCGACCGCCTCGCCCCGGGGAGCATCGACGCCGCCGAGTTCCTCGACGGGCTGCTGGCGTCGCGTTGACGGGTCGGCGGCCCGCTCAGCGGGGGAGCGACTTGTAGAAGACCAGGCCGTTGCCCTGGTTGTCGTAGACCACCGCGCGGCGCTCGTGGGCGTCGTCGTACGGCGCCTTCACGATCGCGCCACCGTCGGCCTCGACCGCCGCCGCGGCGGCATCCACGTCCTCGGTCTTGATGCCGACCACCACCTTGCCGGGGAGCGGATGGTCGACCGGGGTGGCCAGTGCGATGGTGACCGCGCCGCCGTCGAGGGCGGCGTAGTGGGTGCCGTCGCGGAACTTCAGCGCGAAGCCGAGAGACTCGTAGAACGCGATCGAGTCGTCCAGATTGTCGGTCGACAGCACGATCTGCCGGATCTGATGGTCGCTCACGTTGGTCTCCTCTGGGTCCGGGCCGTGTTCGCCCCGGATTCTGCCGACTTGATATTTCGACTGTACTGCGCCGGTCGCCTCCCCGAGCACAGCGATCTTGACAGGACTACTGTGACAGTGTGCAGCTGACCATCGACGAGCTGGCCGCCGAGGCCGGCATGACCGTGCGCAACGTTCGCTACTACGCCAGTCTCGGCCTGATCCCCGCTCCGGTACGGCGGGGGCGGATCGCCTACTACGGCGAGGATCACCTGGCCCGGCTGGCGCTGGTGCGGGCGCTGCAGGAGCACGGCTTCACCCTGCAGGCGGTGGAGCGGTTCCTGGCGGCGCTGCCGGCCGACATCACCCCGGCCGACCTGGCGATGCAGCGGGCCATGATCACCTCCTGGACCTCGGACCCGGAGGCGCTGGACCGGATCGGTGCCGAGCTGGCCTCACTCGGTCTGTCCCGCGACCTGCTGGCAGCCACGCAGCAGGTGGTGGAGCGGCACATGGCTGGGCTGGCCACCGAGCTCGCCGAGCTCTACACCGACCTGCGTACCGAGCCGTGGCGGCGGCGCCACCACACCCCGGCGGAGGCCGAACAGCTCGAGAAGCTGCTGCCGCGCATCCGCGAGCTGACCCTCGAGGGCGTCGTCGCCAGCTTTCAGCGGGCGGTCAACGACGTCATCGCGCAGGCGCTCACACCCACTCGCGCAGAGTCCTGATCGTGGCCGCCGGGTCGTCGCCGACGGGGGTCACCTGCAGGCTGGTGACGCCGGCCTCGGCGAAGGCCGCGATCCGCTCCCTGACATAGGACTCCGGGCCGACCAGGTTCGTCAGCTCCAGGAACTCATGAGGCACCTTGCCCTCGGCGTCGCGCTTGTTGCCGCCCAGATAGAGCTCCTGGATCTCCTCGGCCTCCTTCTCGAAGCCGTACTCGCAGGCCAGGTCGTAGTAGAAGTTCTTGCCCTTGGCGCCCATGCCGCCGATGTAGAGCGCGGCGAACGGCCGAGCCAGGTCCAGCGCCGACTTCACGTCCTCGCCGATCGCGACCACGCCGCCGGCGTTGATCCGCAGCGTGCCCAGGCCCGGGTCGCGCTTGGCGGTGCCGGTGGCGAGGGCGTCGCCCCAGACCTGCTTGGCCTTCTCGGGCAGGAAGAAGATCGGCAGCCAGCCGTCGGCGACCTCGGCGGTCATCGCGACGTTCTTGCCGCCCAGCGCCGCCACATAGATCGGCAGGTCGGCGCGCTCGGGGCGGTTGAGCAGCTTCAGCGGCTTCCCCAGGCCCAGCCCCTGGCCGGCCGGCAGCGGCAGCGTGACCGTCTTGCCCTGGTAGACCAGCTTCTCGTGGCGCAGCCCCATCCGCAGGATGTCGACGACCTCCCGGGTGCGAGTCAGCGGCCGGTCGTAGGCCAGCCCGTGGAAGCCTTCGACGACCTGCGGCCCACTGGCGCCGAGACCCATGATGGCGCGGCCACCGCTGACGTTGTCGAGCCCGGCCGCGGTCTGCAGCAGCGTTCCCGGCGTACGGCTGAAGACGTTGAGGATGCCGGCGCCGATCTGGACCGTCTCGGTCTTCGCGGCCAGGTAGCCCATCAGGCTCACCGCGTCGAAGCCGTACGGCTCGGCCACCCAGATCTCGTCCAGCCCCGCCTTCTCCAGGCCGATCACCTGGTCGGCGGTCTCGCGGGGGTTCCCGAAGTAGGTCAGCGGCATCGAGAGCAACATGTGTCGCAACCTACTCCAGGGTTCGGTACGACGGCAGCAGGGCTCAGCCGGTTGTCGCCCCGACTGATAGGAATGGGCCCATGTCTGTGACGGCCGCGCACCGCGACCGGCTCCGCTCCGCCGGGGTGCCTGGCGACGTACTCGACACGCTCGACCTCCGGCCGGTCGAGGCCGGTCTGCCGGAGTGGTGGCCGCGCAACGGCAACGCGCTCTACGCCGTCCCCGGCACCGACCTGCCCGACCGGCTGCTCGACGCGATGACGCAGATCGAGCTCTCCGGCGCGCTGCTCGCGTTCGGCTCCGACCTGACGGCGGTGGCCTCGCTGCTGCTCGGCGGCGACGACGCCACGGTGTTCCTCGGCGCGGGCGTCACCCTGATGTTCGGCGAGATCTGGTGCGGCGCCCGGTCCTCCATCGTGCTCACCGGACCCGTCGTCGGCACCGCGCGGCCGTTCATCGACGCCCGCAACGGCGGCTCGATCGTTGCCGAGGCCGACCAGCTCTGGGCCGCCGACGTCACCGTGTCGACCGACGACATGCACCGGCTGGAGGACCTGGCCACGGGCGAGCGGCTCAACCCGTACGGCGCCCACATCCGTCTGGGCAAGCACATCTGGCTCGGCCGCGACGCCTATGTCACCGGCAACACCGAGATCGGCGAGGGCAGCGTCGTCGGCGCCCGCTCGCTGGTGCGCTCCCAGAAGGTGCCCGCCAACACCGCCGTCGCCGGCACCCCCGCCCGGGTGATCCGCGAGGGCGTCACCTGGCGCGGCGAGGACACCCCGTGACGGGTGGGCTGCTAGCGCGTCTCACTCTCTCCACGGTGCGGCAACTGGTGGCGGCTGGCATCGATTCGACGGTCGGGAGGGGCAGACGCCACCAGTTTCGTGCCGTGCTTCCTGGTTGACGAGATCGCGATGGCGATCAGGCCGACCGCACCGGCGACGAGCCAGGGGATCGGCAGCAGCCAGCGAATGTCGTCCCCGGTGACCAGGTCGCCCTCGATCAGCGCCCAGCCGCCGACGAAGCAGAGGAACGCCAACCCCATCACCAGGTGACCCACGTTGACCGGGTGCCGCCCGGTCGTCTCCGATGCGGTCTCGAACTCGTCGCTCATCGCCTGCTCCATCCTGAGTAGTCGGGCCACTGGAAGTCGCTCTCCTGCTTGATCTCGACAGCGCCGACCCCGAGGTGGACGACGAGGTCGACACTCGGCTGGCCGGCGTCGCCGCTCACGCTGCCGGAGGCATCGACGCCGAGGCCGTCCTGCTGGGGGCCGTCGAGGAGCATGACCTCGCCGACTCCCACGTTGGCGTCCACCTGCACGCTCCACTGGTCGGGCACGACGACGGAGACCTTGCCGATGCCGGCGCCGATCTTGAGCGTGTGGTCGTCGAGCGCGGCCGGGTCGCTCACCTTCGTCAGGTCGACCAGCAGCTCGCCGGCGCCGATCTCGTAGTCGCCCGTGATGGCGGCCGCTGCCGTCGTCGGCGCCGCGTAGACCTGGCCCGAGGGGCGGTCGATCTGCTCCGCCGCCACGCTGCCGGCCAGCCACATCGTGGCGACCAGGCCGACCATGGTCAGGCCACCGGCCCGGCCCCAGAAGGCACCCAGCACCAGCATCACGCCGGTGACCCCGACCGCCAGCGCGGCGTACGCCGAGGCCGAGACGTCGGCGCCCGCTACGTCGATCAGCCCGAGGGCGCCCTCCAGCAGCGCCATCAGCGCCAGCGTGAACCAGAACAGGATCGGGCCGCGTCGGCGCGGCGGGTGGTGGGGCGGCGGTGTCGGATCCGCCTGATCGCGTTGGGCGGCCCGGAACCGGTCGCCCCGGCCGAGCACGACCAGCGCGATCAGGCCGATCGCCAGCAGCGGCCAGGGGAAGGCCCAGCGCCCGAACGAGTCCCCCAGCAGCGCCAGCACGCTGATCCCGCCGGCGATGTAGAGGACGAAGGAGCGGGTCCGTGGGTCCAGGTCGATGGGTGCCCGGTCGGTGTCCTCGGCCGGGACGAACAGGCAGCCGGCGACGTACAGCAGGATGCCGGCGCCGCCGAAGAACACCAGCACCACGAAGACCACGCGCATGATGACCGGATCGATGTCGAGGTGTCGCGCCAGGCCGCCGGCGACGCCGCCGAGGTGACGGCCCTCCGGACTGCCGTTGACGGTACGACGCAGCCGGCCGAGGTCGCGGACCTCGGCGCTGCTGACGCGGGGGCCGGCCTGATCGCTGGGAGGTTGCTCGGTCGTGCTCATGGCATCAACTCTGGCCCTCGCGCAGGCTCCCGGCCATCGGGGACCACCCTGATTCGTCACTGTGTGCCGCGGGCCCGGATCAGGGTCCGCTCGGGGTCGCTCCTCATGGTTCGCGCACTGGTGAAGGTGTGAGGATTGAGCCATCATGACCGCCCAGCCACTCGACCGGATGCCCCGCAAGGCCAGCCGGGACACCCAGAACCCCGTCCTCGGCGGGGTGGCCGCCGGACTGGCCCGCCACCTGGGCCTGCCGGTGCTGTGGGTGCGGGTCGCCTTCGTGGCGCTGGCCGTTCTCCAGGGCCTCGGCGTCGCGCTGTACGCCGGCCTGTGGCTGTGCCTGCGGCCCGACTCCCACTTCGAGACCGACACCCCCGGCGGCGAGAGCGCCAGCCGCGGCGGCCGCCGGCCGGGGCCGATGCGACGGCTCGCCGACGCCGGGCCGGCCATCGCCCTTGCCGCGCTGGGGATCGGTGTCATCCTCGTCGTCGAGGCGCTCTTCGGGGTCGGCGCGATCTTCTGGCCGCTGATCCTGGCGGTGGCCGGCATCGCGTTGCTGTGGCGGCAGGCCGACGAGGCGCAGCGGGAGCGGTGGCTGGACCAGACCGGCCGGCTCGACGTGCTCCGGCTGGTCGTCGGCGGCGGCTGGGCGGCCTGGGTCCGCATCGCGGCCGGCATCGCCCTGCTCGGTGTGGCGGTCGTCCTGCTGCTCTTCGACAACGGCCACGTCGTCGGCGGTGCCGAGGGCGCGCTGCTCGCCGCGGTCTTCGTGCTGGTGGCGCTGACCGTGGTCGTCGGGCCGTGGCTGCACAGCCTGGGCACCGATCTGTCTGCCGAACGCGAGGAGCGGATCCGCACCCAGGAGCGCGCCGACGTGGCGGCGCACCTGCACGACTCGGTGCTGCAGACCCTCGCACTGATCCAGAAGAACGCCGCCGATCCAGGCCTGGTCGCCCGGCTCGCCCGCTCCCAGGAGCGCGACCTGCGCTCCTGGCTCTACGCCGGCGAGTCCGCCTCGCCCGACAGCCTGGCCGGCGCGCTGCGGACCGCCGCCGCCGAGGTCGAGGACAGCCACGGCATCGCCGTCGACGTGGTGGTCGTGGGCGACGCGCCGTTCGCGGAGTACCTGCGACCGGTCGCCGCCGCCGCGCGGGAGGCGCTGGTCAACGCGGCCAAGCACGCCCAGGTCTCGCAGGTCTCGGTCTACGCCGAGATCACCGCCACCGAGGTCGAGGTCTTCGTGCGCGACCGAGGCGTCGGGTTCGACACCGACGACGTGCCCGAGGACCGGCACGGCGTCACTGATTCGATCATCGCCCGGATGGAGCGGCACGGCGGCAGCGCCGTGGTGCGGTCCACGCCGGGCGAGGGCACCGAGGTCCATCTCTCATTCCCCGTGGAGGCATCCGATGAGTGACCCCGTGAAGATCGTGATCGTCGACGACCACGCGATGTTCCGCAGGGGCGTGGCGGCCGAGCTGGCGAGCGACGACTCGGTCGAGGTCGTCGGCGAGGCTGCCGACGTCGACGAGGCGGTCGCGGTGATCGCGGAGCGGTCGCCCGCCGTCGTACTCCTCGACGTGCATCTGCCCGGCGGCGGAGGCGTCGAGGTGATGCGCAGGGCGCCCGGACCGCTCTTTCTCGCGCTGTCGGTGAGCGACGCCGCCGAGGACGTCATCGGCACCATCCGGGGCGGCGCTCGTGGCTATGTCACCAAGACGATCACCGGCCCCGAGCTGGTCGCCGCCATCCACCGGATCGCCGAGGGGGACGCGGTCTTCAGCCCGCGGCTGGCCGGCTTCGTGCTCGACGCGTTCGCCGGCTCGATCGACGTGGCGGCCGTCGACGAGGACCTCGACCGGCTCTCCGAGCGCGAGCGTGAGGTGATGCGGCTGATCGCCCGCGGCTACTCCTACAAGGAGGTCGCCAAGGAGCTCTACATCTCCATCAAGACCGTGGAGACGCACATGTCGGCGGTGCTGCGCAAGCTGCAGCTCTCCTCCCGCCACGAGCTCACCCGCTGGGCCTCCGACCGACGGCTGCTGTGAGACTGTGACCATGGAGATCGTGCGCCTCGTCCTGCTCGTCGCCCACCTGCTCGGCTTCGCCGCGCTGGCCGGCGGCCTGCTGACCCAGGTCGGTCAGACCGAGAAGACCGTCACCAAGCTGACGGTGTGGGGTGCCCGGATCGCCTTCCTCGCCGGCGTGCTGCTGGTCGGCGTGCTCGAGTCCGGCGACGGCGACGTCAACCACGCCAAGGTGGGCATCAAGCTGCTCGTCGGCCTGGTCATCGTGGCGCTCGCCGAGGCCAACGCCAAGAAGCCCACCGTCAGCGACGCCGTCTACTACCTCCTGGCCGGCCTGACCCTGGTCAACCTGGTGGTGGCCGTCTTCGTCTCCCCAGCCCACGGCCACTACTAGCCGAGTCGGCAGAAGTGCGGGCTCCAGAGCCGCCGAGTCGGCAGAAGTGCGGGATCCAGAACCGCCGAGTCGGCGCAAGTGCCGGCACGTCACCAGCACTTGTGCCGACTCGACGTCTTTCAGACCTGCACTTGTGCCGACTCGACGTCTTTCAGACCTGCACTTCTGCCGACTCGGCGAGTCCCGTCAGCGCCAGTCGAGCGCCGGGGCGACGTCGGTCAGCACCGACTCGATGAGGTGCGCGTTGTAGTCGACGCCGAGCTGGTTCGGGACGGTCAGCAGCAGCGTGTCAGCGGCAGCGATCGCCTCGTCCTCGGCGAGCTGCTTGACCAGCACATCGGGCTCCGCGGCGTACGTCCTGCCGAACACGGCCCGGAAGTTGTCGATCACGCCGATCTGGTCGCGGCTCTCGCCCTCGCCGCCGAAGTAGGCGCGGTCGAGGTCGCTGGTGATCGGCATGATCGAGCGGCTCACGGACACCCGGGGCTCGAAGTCCCAGTCCTGCTCCGCCCAGGCAGCGCGGAAGACCTCGATCTGCTTGCGCTGCTGGACGTGGAACGGCTCGCCGGACTCGTCCTCCTTCAGCGTGGAGCTCATCAGGTTCATGCCGCGCTCGGCGGACCAGCGCGCGGTGGCGTCACTGCCGGCGCCCCACCAGATCCGTCGCCGCAACCCCTCGGAGTAGGGCTCGATCCGCAGCAGCCCCGGTGGGTTGCCGAACATCGGACGCGGGTTGGGCTGGGCGAAGCCGTCGCCCTCGATGACCTTCAGGAAGACCTCGGTATGACGGCGCGCCATGTCGGCGTCGGTCTCGCCATCCGCGGGCGCGTAGCCGAAGTAGCGCCAGCCGTCGATGACCTGCTCCGGTGACCCGCGCGAGATGCCGAGCTGCAGCCGCCCACCGCTGATCAGGTCCGCCGCGCCGGCGTCCTCGGCCAGGTAGAGCGGGTTCTCGTAGCGCATGTCGATGACGCCCGTCCCGATCTCGATCCGCTCGGTCCTCGCGCCGATCGCCGCCAGCAGCGGGAACGGCGAGCCGTGTTGCCTGGCGAAGTGGTGCACCCGGAAGTAGGCGCCGTCGGCACCCACCTCCTCGACTGCCTGCGCCAGGTCGATGGCCTGGAGGAGTACGTCGGAGGCGGTCCGCGCCTGCGAGCCGGGCGAGTTGGACCAGTGCCCGAAGGACAGGAACCCGATGTTCTTCACATTCACTAGAACGTTCAACTATCTCGGGTGATTCCCTCCGGAACCCGAGGGGTGGCCGGAGGACTCGCGATGGCCAACAACGGCTCGGGCTGGGACACCGTCCTCGAGCTCGACGACGCACAGCCCACCGGCGAGGTCCCGGTCGGCGACCACGGCACCGTCCCACTCGATCTCCCAAGCTTCCTCGACCGCTGACTCCCGTGCATCCCGGCGCGGTTAGGGTTGGGAGCAACATGAGTGTGATTCCCGGTCTCGAAGCCTTCGCCACCCGGCCCGAGCCCGCCCGGAAGGCGGGCCCCAGCGCCGAGGAGCTGCTCGACGGGCTCAACGAGCCGCAGCGGGCGGCCGTCGTACACGAGGGGGCGCCGCTGCTGGTGGTGGCCGGCGCGGGGTCGGGCAAGACCCGGGTGCTGACCCGGCGGATCGCCTGGATCATCTCCCAGCGCAAGGCGCACCCGGGCAGCATCCTGGCGATCACCTTCACCAACAAGGCCGCCGCCGAGATGAAGGAGCGGGTCGAGCAGTTGGTCGGGGGCCGCGCCCGGGTGATGTGGGTGAGCACCTTCCACTCCGCCTGCGTGCGGATCCTCCGCAAGGAGGTGACCCGGATCGGCTACAAGTCCAGCTTCACCATCTACGACGCGGCCGACTCCAAGCGGCTGATGACGCTGGTCTGCCAGGACCTCGACCTCGACCCACGCCGCTACCAGCCCGCGCAGGTGCTCAACTGGGTCAGCGACCAGAAGAACGAGCTGCGCGATCCCGACGACGCCACCAAGGACGCCCGCAACAACCTCGAGGAGACCTACGCCGCGGCGTACACGCTCTATCAGCGGCGGCTGCGCGAGTCCAATGCCTTTGACTTCGACGACCTGATCATGACGACGGTGCACCTGATGCGGGAGTTCCCCGAGGTGCGCGAGACCTACCGGCGCCGGTTCCGGCACGTGCTGGTGGACGAATACCAGGACACCAACCACGCGCAGTACGCCCTGGTCCACGAGCTGTGCGCCGGCAACCCGGAGGATGCGGGCGGCGAGCCCCTCTCTGGTGTGCCCAGCGAACCCGCCGAGCTGATGGTCGTCGGCGATGCCGATCAGTCGATCTACGCTTTCCGCGGCGCCAACATCCGCAACATCCTCGACTTCGAGCAGGACTTCCCCAACGCGACCACGATCCTGTTGGAGCAGAACTACCGCTCCACCCAGACCATCCTCACCGCCGCCAATGCCGTCATCGACAACAACAACGGGCGCAAGCCCAAGCGGCTGTGGAGCGATGCCGGCGACGGCGCGCGGATCGTGGGGTACGTCGCCGACGACGAGCGCGACGAGGCCAGGTTCGTCTCCGACGAGATCGACAAGCTCGTCGACGCCGGCCGGGCTGCCAGCGAGGTCGCGGTCTTCTACCGCACCAACGCACAGTCACGTGTGTTCGAGGAGGTCTTCATCCGGACCGGCCAGCCCTACAAGGTGGTCGGTGGCGTGCGGTTCTACGAGCGTCGCGAGGTGCGCGACGCGCTCGCCTATCTCCGCGCGCTGGCCAACCCCGACGACCAGGTGAGCCTGCGCCGCATCGTCAACACCCCCAAGCGGGGCATCGGCGATCGAGCCATCGCCTGCGTCAACGCGCTGGCCGAGCGCGACGGGATCACCTTCTGGGAGGCGCTGCGGCGCGCGGACGACGCGCCCGGGCTGGCGACCCGGTCGCTGACCAGCATCCGCTCCTTCGTCGCGCTGATCGAGGAGCTGCTGTCGATGGTAGAGGCGGCCGAGCGGGCCGACGTGATCCTCGAGTCGGTGCTCGCCCGGTCGGGCTACCTCGACGAGCTCGAAGCCTCCGACGACCCCCAGGATGCGACCCGCGTCGAGAACCTCGCCGAGCTCGTCGCCGTCGCCCGCGAGTTCAGCGACGACCCCGTCGCGGGCCCATCCGCCGACCCCGCCGACGTCGACGCGGGCACCGTGTCGCCCGGCCTGACCGACTTCCTGGAGCGGGTCGCGCTGGTCGCCGACTCCGATCAGATACCCCAGGACGGCGAGGGCGTCGTCACCCTGATGACCCTGCACACCGCCAAGGGACTGGAGTTCCCGGTGGTCTTCCTCACCGGCATGGAGGACGGCGTCTTCCCGCACTCGCGCACGCTCGGTGACACCCACGAGCTGGAGGAGGAGCGCCGGCTCGCCTATGTCGGCATCACCCGCGCCCGGGAGAGGGTCTTCCTCTCCCATGCGATGGTCCGATCCGCCTGGGGCGCGCCGATGCACAACCCGCCGAGCCGGTTCCTGTCCGAGCTGCCGATCGACCTGGTCGACTGGCGTCGTACGGCGGCGGACCAGTCCCGTTGGTCGCGTCCCGACGTGTCTGGCGGTGCTGGTTACGACGGCGGGGGTGGCCTGGCCACCCCCACGGCTCGCGGCCGCCGCAACTTCTCCTCGGCCGCGCTGCGCGCCGACGCGGCGTCCAAGGCGAAGCCCGCCGGGGAGATCCCGGCACTGGAGCCCGGCGACCGGGTCACCCACAACTCCTTCGGCATGGGCACGGTGGTGACCGTCGAGGGTGTCGCCGAGAAGGCCGTGGCGAGCATCGACTTCGGATCGCAGGGCGTCAAGCGGCTGCTGCTCCGCTACGCCCCCGTCGAGAAGCTCTGACGCCGAGTCGGCAGAAGTGCAGGTCCCAGAGGGCGCGAGTCGGCAGAAGTGCAGGTCCCAGAGGGCGCGAGTCGGCAGAAG
>NZ_JASGDQ010000101.1:0-7774 GCF_047607185.1 Nocardioides sp.
CAGGCCACCGGCCTGCCTTCGCGCCGGCACCTTGCGAGGCACGCACCCGGACACCGCGCTACCACGCGCTTTAGCCGCGACAGCCTACTAGTAGCCTGCCAGCTCCTCTCGACCTCGGCGGGGCATCGTAGAGTGACACGGTGACCGAGACGCTCGTGCTGCGCTGGACGCCGCGGCCCGGCGACTACGTGTCGGCGGTGGTCGCGCGTCGTGGGGCCCGGGGAGCGCGGTGGCGCGACCGGATCCTGGGCTCGGTGTTGATGCTGGTGGGGCTGATCGCCCTGCGTGCCGGCCTCTGGCCGGTAGCTGTCGTCGTGGCGGCGCCCGCTGTGCTCGTCTGGTTGCCGGTCTTCTCGAGGATCCAGGCCGGCATGCTCGTCCGCCCGATGTGGAAGGCCAACCCGCACCTGGCCGACCCGGTCGAGCTGGCCGGCTGGACCGAGTCCTCGGATGTGATGGTGATCGACCTCAGCAAGGAGCGCGGCGGGGCGCTCATGGTCATCGCGACCCGCGGCGCCGCCGGTCCGGTCGACCTAGATCGATTCCGAGCGATCCTGCGTGAGCGGATCGGTACGCCGCGGTGAGCGACCGGCTCAGGCGAGCCGGGTGATGTCGACCGAGACGAACATCCGCGACGTCTGCGCCCCGGAGTAGATGCCCGAGAGCGGCTTGACGTCGGTGTAGTCGCGGCCGGTGGCCACCGCGACATAGGAGTCGTGGGGCTCGGTGACATTGGTGGGATCGAACGGCTTCCAGCCGTCGTCCCACCACTCCACCCAGGCGTGTGACTCTCCGGTCAGGGTCTCGCCGACGACCGGGTCGACGGACGGGTGGAAGTAGCCGGAGACGTAGCGGGCCGGGATGCCGATCGTCCGCAGCGCGCCGATGACGAGGTGGACCATGTCCTGGCTGATCCCGGCGCGCTGTTCCCAGGCCTGCGAGGCGTGGGTGCGTACGTCGGTGGAGCCGGGCAGGTAGGAGACCTCGCGGTTGACCAGCTCGCAGACCGCGCGGGCGGCCTCGCCGGGCAGCGCGGCCGAGTCGGCGATCGCCCTGACCTCGGCCGCGAAGTCGGCCGGCGGCAGCACCAGGTCGGGCAGCATGAGGTACTCGGTCCACCGGTCGGCGACCTCGCGCTCGGCCAGCGAGGACCACGACAGCGCCGGCGGCGCGGCGACCGGCCGGTTGACCACCACGGTGGAGGTGGCGGTGACCCGCATCGAGTCGTGCGGGTCGAGCACCTCGAAGAAGGTCACCTCGGTGCCGAAGTAGTCGCGGTAGGAGTAGGTCCACGGCTTGGGGGAGACCTCCAGCCGGTGGTGCACGACGATCTGCTCGGGCGTCGAGAGCGGGGTCAGCCGCGCCTGGTTGTAGGAGGCGACCGCCTTGCCGTCGTACTCGAAGCCGGTGGTGTGGACAACCCGCAATTGCATGCTCACGCGAGACCTCGCTTCGCTCGGTGGGGGCGTGAGCACGCTCGCACGCTGCGTTGGATTGTTCGCTCGCTCACGCGCTCAAGCCCCCAGCCAGGAGAGTGCCTCGGCGCCGGCGAAGTAGCGCCTGGTGACCGCCTCGGTGGCCTGCGCGCAGGTGCGCTGCAGGTTCTCCATCTCGTGCGGCAGGTCGGTGAGCAGGTCGGAGAGGGTGCGGAAGGAGAGCTCGGCGTGCATCCGGCCGATCAGTCGCTGCGCCTCGTTCTGGAAGCCTGCCCGGCGGGCGGCCGGCTCCAAGTTGTCCAGCGCCTCCTCGGCCCGGTTGAGCGAGTAGACCACCGAGCGTGGGAAGAGCCGGTCCAGCAGCAGGAACTCGGCCGCGCCGCGCTCGGTCTCCAGGCCCTTGTAGGTGCGCAGGAACGCCTCGTAGGCGCCGCACGCCCGCAGCGTCGTCGTCCACGAGGCGCCGCTGCCGGCCGAGATCGCGGCGGTCGCGACCAGCCGCGAGGTCATGTCGGCGCGCTCGACGCAGCGGCCGAGCACCAGGAAGTGGTAGCCCTCGTCGCGGGTCATGGTGGCGTCGGCGGTGCCGTTGATCAGCGCCGCCCGATCCCGCGTCCACGCGAACGCGGCCGGCGCCCGCATCGAGGCGAGTTGCCCGCTGGGGATGGCGCGGTACGTCGTGTTGAGGGCCTCCCACAGCGGCACGCTCAGTGTCTCCCGGGCGCCCCGGGCGCTCTCCCGGGCGGCCTCGAGCGCGAACGCGATGCTCGACCTCGACCGCGGGTCGTAGGCGAGCAGGTCGAGCACGGCGCCCAGTCCGAGCGGGCCCTCCGGCTGGTCCTCGATGCCCATGATCTGCAGCAGGCCGCGGCAGGCCGACTCCTCCTCGACGGTGGCGTCCTCGAGGATCAGCTGGGTCTGTACGTCGAGGATCCGGGCGGTGTCCTCGGCCCGCTCGACGTAGCGGCCGATCCAGAACATCGACTCCGCGATGCGGCTCAACAATCAGATCACCTCCTGCACCTGCTGGTTGAGCTCGTCGAGGGTGGCCTGGGTCGGCCCGGCGAGCACCCAGGTGTCCTTGGAGCCGCCGCCGCGCGAGGAGTTGACGATCAGCTCGCCCTCCGCGAGCGCGACCCGGGTCAGCCCGCCGGGCAGCACCCACACCCGGGTGCCATCGTTGATGGCGAACGGCCGCAGGTCGACGTGCCGGGCACCGAAGGTGGCGCCGGTGGAGTCGGCACCGTTGACGAAGGTGGGCACGGTCGAGAGCTGGACGACCGGCTGCGCGATCCAGCCGCGGGGGTCCTCATGGAGCTTGGCGCGCAGTTCGTCGAGCTCGGCGCTCGATGCCGCGGGGCCGATCACGATGCCCTTGCCGCCGGAGCCGTCGACCGGTTTGAGCACCAGCTGGTCGAGGCGGTCCATGACCTCCTCGAAGGAGGAGGGGTCCGCCAGCCGCCAGGTGTCGACATTGCGGATCACCGGCTCCTCGTGGAGGTAGTAGCGGATCAGGTCGGGGACGTAGGTGTAGACGAGCTTGTCGTCGGCGACCCCGTTGCCGACCGCATTGGCCAGGGTCACGTTGCCGGCGCGGGCCGCGTCGATCAGCCCGGGCACGCCCAGCATCGAGTCGGCCCGGAAGTGGGCCGGGTCGAGGAACTCGTCGTCGATGCGCCGGTAGATCACGTGCACCGGCGCCAGCCCCTTGGTGGTGCGCATCATGACGCGGCCCTGGCGGCACACCAGGTCGCGTCCCTCGACCAGCTCCACCCCCATAGTGCGGGCCAGCAGGGTGTGCTCGAAGTAGGCGCCGTTGTAGACGCCGGGGGTGAGTACCACCACGGTCGGGTCGGCGACGCCGGCCGGTGCGGCGGCCCGCAGCGCGGCCAGCAGCCGCTGGGGGTAGCCGGCGACCGGTCGGAGCCGGTGCTCGGCGATCGCCTCGGGCAGCGCGGCGGAGATGGCGCGCCGGTTGGTCATCACGTAGGAGACCCCCGAGGGCACCCGGACGTTGTCCTCCAACACCCGGAACTCGCCGTTGTTGTCCCGGACCAGGTCGATGCCGGAGACCTGGACGCGCACCCCGTTGGGAGGCCGGACGCCGGCGGCGGCCCGGTGGTAGTGGGAGGAGGTGGTGATCACCTCGCGGGGGATGACCCCGTCGTCGAAGACCGAGCCGGCGTCGTAGACGTCGGACAGGAACATCTCCAGCGCCTTGACCCGCTGCTGGACACCGGCGTCGATGGTCGACCAGTCGTCGGCCTCGATGATGCGCGGGATGACGTCGAGCGGGAACGCCCGCTCCTCGCCGCCGATGTCGAAGGTGACGCCCTGGTCGAGGTAGTTGGCCTGCAGGGTCTCCACCCGGCTGACCAGGTCGGCCGCCGTGAGTCGCTCCAGCGACGCTCCCAGCCGGCGGTACGGCGGCCGCAGCTCGTCGCTGCCGAGCATCTCGTCATAGGCCGGCTCCCGGGTACGGTAGCCGTCGAACATCCCACCCATGGCCGGACACTATCGAGTTCCGTGTAACAACGTTGTTGCCACGCGAGACGGATTGGTTACGGGGCTGAAACGCGCGCGGGGGAGTAGGTTCGAGACGTGGCCAATCACACCGACGACGACGGCGGGGGCGCCACCGGCTACGTCCCCGAGGAGCAGTGGTGGTTCTGCCTCAAGCACCACCAGGTGGAGACCCGGGAGGGCTGCCCCAACAAGGACCGGCTCGGGCCCTACTCCACCCGCGACCAGGCGGCCCGTGCCCTGGAGCGGGTCGCCGAGCGCAACGACGAGTGGGAGCACGACCCCGCCTGGAACGACGACGAGGCCGAGCAGCAGTAGCTGCTACAGCCAGCCGTTGGCGTCGGCGGTGAGGACCGCCTCGGCGCGGGTGGTCGCGCCGGTCTTGCCGATGGCCGAGGACAGGTGGTTGCGCACGGTGCCCTCGGAGAGGACCAGCCGCGAGGCGATCACCGCGACGGTGGCGCCGTCGCGGGCTGCTCGCAGCACCTCGGTCTCGCGCTGGGTGAGGGGCGACTCCCCGGCGACCAGGCTGTCGGTGGCCAGCTTGGGGTCGACGACCCGCAGCCCGGCGTGGACCCGCCGTACCGCCTCGGCGAGCTCGGCCGCCGGGGTGTCCTTGACGACGAACCCGCTCACCCCCGCCTGCAGCGCCCGCCGCAGGAAGCCCGGCCGGCCGAACGTCGTCACGATCAGCACCCGGGTCCGCGGTGCCTCCTCCCGGAGCTGCGCGGCGGCCGAGAGGCCGTCCAGGCCAGGCATCTCGACGTCGAGCAGCGCCACGTCGGGGCGGTGCTCCAGCACCGCGGGCAGCACCAGGTCGCCGGCGCCGATCTCGGCGACCACCTCGAGGTCGGGCTCGAGGCCGAGCAACGCGGCCAGCGCGCCTCGCACCAGGGCCTGGTCGTCGGCGAGCAGGATCCTGATCATCGGCTCACCTGCAGCGAGAAGCCGGGATCGAGGCCACGGGTGAGCACGGTGGCCCCCAGCGCGGCCGCCCGCTCGCGGAGCCCGACCAGGCCGGAGCCGCCGGGCTGGCCGTCGTGCGTGCGGGGGCCGCTGCCGTCATCGCGGATCTCCGCGCTGGTGGGGGTCAGCACGATGGCGCAATGGCGCGCGCCGGAGTGGCGGATGACGTTGGTGACGCCCTCGCGCACGGTCCAGGCGAACAACTCGCGCAGCTCGCTAGGCACCTCGTCGGTGCTCTGCGGCAGCTGCGCGTCGATCTCGGCCGCCGAGAGCGCCGCCCGGGCCCGGGCCAGCTCGCCGGGCAGGGTGAGCTCGCGATAGCCGGACACCGCCCGTCGTACGTCGGCGAGCGCGTCGCGGGAGAGCCGCTCCAGGTCGGCGATCTCGGCTTTGGCCCGCGCCGGGTCGGCCTCGACGAGCCGCCCGGCCAGCTCGGCCTTGACGGTGATGACGGTCAGGGAGTGGCCGAGGATGTCGTGCAGGTCGCGGGCGAACCGGTTGCGCTCGTTGTCGACCGCAAGCCGGGTGTTCTCGCCGTGCGCCGCCATCAGCTCCAGGTTGCGGGACATCACGGTGCGCATCCCGAAGACCGCCAGCGCCCCGGCCAGCACGCCGAACGCCACGCCGACCTGCTCACCCCAGCCGGGGACCAGGCCGGCCAGCAGGGTCGCCACCAGGATGAGCGCGACGCCGGCGATCGCCGGTCGCAAGGGCATCACGAAGACCAGCGTCACCGCGAGGTAGACCGCCGAGGCCAGGCCCTCCTCGCCGAGCGTCAGCACCATCACCAGGGCGAGGGCGAACAGGCTGACGGCGTAGCCGAAGGAGACCGCGAGAGGTGGCTGGGTGATCAGCCGTATCCGGGTGCGCCGGGCGGTGACCCACATGACCATGTAGACCGCCGCGAACGCCAGTGTGGCGCCCATGCCGACGACGCCCTGCCACTCCTCGCGCCGGTCCCAGCCCTCCAGCAGCGGGTTGAGCAGGAAGAACAGCCAGACGGCCGCGAACCAGGGCCCCACCCAGCGAGGTGGCCGGGACCCTGGTCGCGGCGGGTTGCTCATGGCGGTCAAGATACTCAGACCCGGGCGGTGTCCTTGCCCATCCGCCAGGCGGCGCCGGCGATGAAGAGCGCCAGCCAGCCGACGGCGTTGACCACGGCATACCACGGCAGCTCGTGGGTGAGCGGGGCGCGGACGATCTCGGCGACGCCGTACATCGGCGTCCAGTAGGCGATGTCGCGGACGACCGCGGCGTACTGGTCCAGCGGGATGAAGACGCCGCCCAGGAACGAGAGCAGCGCCAGGCCGGGGCCGAGGATCTGCATGGCGTTCTCACCGGGCACCACGTAGCCGATGAAAACGCCGAGTGCCGCGAAGGTCATCGTGCAGGCCAGCGCCAGCAGGCCGCCGCCGACCCAGACGCCGGCCGGCATCTCGGCCTTGCCCATGATCAGGCCGACGACCAGCACCACGGCGATGGCCAGGGCACCCATCGCCAGCGCGACGATGGTCTTCACCACGACATAGGCCACCGGGTGCAGTGGGGTGAGCCGGAGCTGACGAGACCAGCCCAGTGCCCGCTCCATGGCGACCATCGAGCCGGTCGCGGCCGAGGTGAGCGCGGCACCGTAGAGGGCCATGCTGAGCAGGATGTACGCCGCCACATTGCCCGAGCCGACCTGCTCCTGCCAGCCGGACTGGCCGCCGAAGGCCAGCGCCAGGAAGGCGGGCAGGATCAGCGTGAAGACGACCGTGCGGCGGTTGCGCAGCATCCGCAGCAGCTCCAGCCTGAGCAGCGTGGCATTGAAGCCGCCCAGCGGCGGCACTCGACGTGCATCGACCAGGACGTTGCTCATGATGCGTCTCCTGTCAGGGCGAGGAAGGCGTCCTCGAGGTTGCGGCTGGTGATCTCGAGGTCGCGGGCCGGGGTCTGGGTGAGCAGGTATCTGGCGACTTCGTCGGCGGCGCCTTCTTTGCCGGCGTGGACCAGGATCTGCTCGCCGCGGACGTCGACCTGGTCGACGCCCGGAATCGCCGTCAGCGCCTCGGTGTCCGCACCGGGCCAGCTGGCGCGGATGGTGCGGCCGGCGGCCAGGGCGCGGATCTCGGCACCGGTGCCGTCGGCGACGATGCGGCCGTGGCTGACCAGGATGATCCGGTCGGCGTACTGGTCGGCCTCCTCCAGATAGTGGGTGGCGAACAGGACGGTGCGACCCCGCTCGGCATCGGTGCGGATCGCCGACCAGAAGGTACGACGACCCTCGACGTCCATCCCGGTGGTCGGCTCGTCGAGGAGCAGCAGCGCCGGATCGGGCAGCAGCGCCATCGCGAACCGGAGCCGCTGCTGCTCGCCGCCGGAGCACTTGCCGACCTTGCGGCCGGCGATCGACTCGATGCCGGCGGCGCGCAGCGCGTCCTCGACCGGGAGCGTGCCCGCGAACAGGCTGGCGGTGTAGGCGACCGTCTCCCGGACGCTGAGGTCCTTGAGCAGGCCGCCGGTCTGCATCACTGCCGAGACCAGGCCCCGGGCGATGGCCTGGCGGGGCGGCAGGCCGAGCACCTCGGCGGTGCCGCCGGTCGGCCGGGAGAGCCCGAGGATCATGTCGATGGTGGTGGTCTTGCCGGCGCCGTTGGGCCCGAGGAACGCCACGATCTCGCCTTGGCCGAGCTCGAGGTCGATGCCCCGGACGGCCTCGATCGAGCCGAAGCTCTTGGTGACTCCGCTGAGACGGACCGCGGGAATGGCTGTCCCTGATGTTCGCTCACTGCGTTCACTCATGACACCAACAGTGAGGCCGTGACCGATCGCGTGCCTAGCGCGTCGGTCACGGCCACGCCGTGACATAA
>NZ_JASGDQ010000102.1:0-7540 GCF_047607185.1 Nocardioides sp.
CCTAGCGCGTCGGTCACGGCCTCGCCGTGACATATGTCAGAAGGTGTGTTCCGGTCCCGGGAAGGTGCCGCCCTTCACCTCGGCCGCGTAGGTCCGGGCGGCGTCGAGCAGGACACCACGCACGTCGGCGTACTGCTTGACGAAGCGGGGCAGCCTGCCGTCGTTCGGGCCGCGGATGCCGAAGGCGTCGCCCCAGACCAGCACCTGGCCGTCGCAGCCGGCGCCGGCGCCGATGCCGATGGTGGGGATGGCCAGCTCCTTGCTGATCTGCTCGGCGACCTCGCCGGGCACCATCTCCATGACGACCGCGAAGGCGCCGGCGGCGGCGACCGCGCGGGCGTCCTCGACGACCCGGTCGGCGGCGTCGCCGCGGCCCTGGACCCGGTAGCCGCCGAGCGCGTGCTCGGACTGCGGCGTGAACCCGATATGGGCGCAGACCGGGATGCCGCCCTCGACCAGCTTGGTGATGGTGGCCGCCATCTCGACGCCGCCCTCGAGCTTCACGCAGTGGGCCAGGCCCTCCTTCATGAAGCGCACCGCGGTGGCATAGGCCTGCTCGGGCGAGCCCTGGTAGGACCCGAACGGCAGGTCGCCGACCACCATCGCCCGCTTGGCGGACCTCGCCACCGCGCGGGTCAGTGGCAGCAGCTCGTCCACGGTCACCGGGAGGGAGGTCTCGTTGCCGAGGACGTTGTTGGAGGCGCTGTCACCGACGAGCAGCATGTCGATGCCCGCCTCGTCGAAGATGCGGGCGGTGTACATGTCGTAGGACGTCAGCATCGTGATCTTCTCGCCGCTCTTCTTCATCTCGGCGAGGTGGTGGGTCCGGATCCTCTTGATGCTGCTGCCGCCGTACGGCGCTGGCTCTTCGCTCATCGTCGAGCTCCCCTCTGCCCATTGACGCGGGCTCTCACATCTCGCGGCTCCCTGATGGAGTCCACGGACTGCTCCGAACGCTAGTCCGGCCGGCGCCCGCGGGCGCCGGCCGGAGCGTGTGGCGGTGGTCACTCAGAGCGTGTTCGAGAACACGCTCTCACTCGGTGGAGATCGCCTGGAGCACGTTGAGCCGGGACGCCCGGATCGCCGGCACCACCGCGGCGAGTACGCCGACCACGACCGCGACCACCAGGAACGCCGCCAGCTGGCCGATCGGCAGGCCCAGGCTGGTGACCTCCTCGCGCAGCGCCTGCCGCAGCAGCACCCCGGTGACCACGCCGACCACCATGCCCATCACCGCGCCGAGCACCGCGATGGCGACCGACTCCAGGGTGATCATCCGGCGCAGCCTGGCCCGGCTCATCCCGATCGCCCGCAGCAGGCCGATCTCGCGGGTCCGCTCGATCACGCTCAGACCGAGGGTGTTGACGATGCCGATCACGGCGATGACGATCGCCAGCGCGAGCAGTCCGTAGATCATGTAGAGCAGCTGGTTGACCTGGCCGCGGATCTCGTCGGCGAAGCCGGCCTTGTCGTAGACGGCGATGATCTTGGCGCTCTCCGCGACCTGGTCCAGCGCCCGGTGCACGGCGGCGGTGTCGGCGCCAGGGGCGAGCATCAGGCTGATCGAGGTGTCCTGCCGGGTGATGCCCACCTCGGCGAGCAGGTCCAGCGGCACGCTGATCGAGGCCATCACCTCGGTCGGCTCGAAGATGCCGCCGACGGTGAGGTCGAGCGTCTTGCCGCCGGGGAAGTGGAGCGCGAACGCGTCGCCGACCCGCCAGCCGTGCTCCGTGGCGGCGTCCGTCGTCACCAGTGCCTGGTGACCGTCGACGCGCTGGCTGCCGGCCGCCAGGTCGAGGGTGTAGATGTCACTGAAGCTCTGGTCGTCGCCGGTGACGTAGGTGACCTCCTCGCCGGCGTCGACCGTCGCGCCGACCAACTGCTGCCGGTTGACCGTCGCCACGCCGTCGACGTCGGCAAGCTGGTCGCCGATGCTGGTGGAGAACGGCTGGAAGTTGGTGCTCTGCACCAGGAAGTCCGCGGTGAACTCCTTCTCGACGATGTCGTCGACGGTGCTGTTGAGCGAGGCGGCCAGCACGCCGATGATGGAGACCAGCGCCAGCCCGATCATCAGTGCCGACGCGGTGGCGCCGGTGCGGCGAGGGTCGCGCAGCGCGTTCTCGCCGGCGAGTCGCCCCGGGGTGCCGAACAGCCGGGCGAACAGCTCCCGGCAGGCCACCAGCACCGGGCGTCCGGCCACCGAGCTGATCGCCGCGACGGTGAGCACCCACAGCAGCGCGGCCGCACCGACCCAGACGGCGGCCGGGCCGGGGGCGCCGAGCAGTCCGGCGGCCGCCAGCACCACCCCGAGGAGCAGCACCACCGCCCCGATCCGGGCACGTCGCCGCAGCGAGCCCCGGCCGTCGTGCCCGCCGTGCCCGGTCTCGCCGCGCATCGCCGCCACCGGGGCGACCTTGCCGGCCCGCCGCGAGGGCAGGTAGGCGGCCACGACGGTGACGACCAGGCCCACGCCGTAGCTGACGAGGATCGCGGCCGGGGTCAGGGTGAGCGCGTTGCCGGCGATGTCGAGCCCGAACGCCCGGAACAGCGCCGCCAGGCCGCGAGCCAGCGCCCAGCCGAGGCCGATGCCGATGGTGGCGGCGACCAGCGCCATGACCACGGCCTCCAGCAGCACCGAGCGGGTGACCTGCTGACGCGAGGCACCCAGGGCCCGCAGCAGCGCCAGCTCGCGAGTGCGCTGGGCGATCAGGATGGTGAAGGTGTTGACGATGATGAAGCCGCCGACGATGACCGCGATCAGCGCGAAGACCAGCAGGAAGGTCGAGATCACGCCCAGGAACTCGCCCACCGCGGACTGCGACTCGTCCACGATGGTGTCGCCGGTGACCGCCTCGAAGCCGTCGGGCAGCACCTGCTGCGCCGCGTCCACGAGCCGCTGCTGGCTCACCCCGCCGGCGGCGGTCAGCGCGACGGTGGTGAAGGCGTTCGCACCGCCGAGGAAGATCCGCTGGGCGGCGGTGGTGTCGAAGATGAGCAGGGTCGCGCCCGCCGTACCGCCGCCGTTGAACTCCGCGGTGCCGACCAGGGTCGCGGTCTGCTCGGGATCGCCGTACGGCGCGAGCAGGCTGACCTGGTCGCCGAGCCGGTAGCCCGCTCGCTCGGCCGAGCCGCTGTCGAGCACGATCTCGTCCTCGGCCGCTGGCCAGCGCCCGTCCTCGAGCACCAGCATGGGGTCGCCGGTCATGTTGGGGGTGTCGGCGTAGTTGAACGCCAGCGTCGGCGCGCCGCTGCCGCCGACCAGGGCGCCCTCGGCGTCGAGCAGGCTCATCCCGAAGCCGTCGACGCTGCCGTCGGCGCGGGCGACCTCGGGCAGCGCGGCCAGTGCCGCCACGGTGTCGGGGGTGAGGGTCGCGTCGCTGACGCCGGCCTCGCCGGCGCTGAACGCCTCCGAGCCTGCCGCGCGCGCCTGGGCGTCGGGGGTGCTGCCCTTGATGATGGTGTCGAAGGTGGTCGACAGGCCGTGGCTGAAGACGAGCACGCCGGCGAGGAACGCCACGCCCAGCACGATCGCCAGGGTGCTCATCACGAGCCGCACCTTCCTGGCGAGCAGGTTGCGCAGGGTGAGCTTGAGCATCAGCGCTCTCCCCGCGCCGGCGCGGTCTGCAGCGAGGCCATGTGCTCGAGGATCTGCTCGCGGCTCGGGTGGGCGAGCTCGTCGACGATCCGGCCGTCGCGCAGGAAGACGACCCGGTCGCAGTACGACGCCGCGACCGCGTCGTGGGTGACCATCACGATGGTCTGGCCGAACTCCTCGACGCTGCGCCGCAGGAAGCCGAGCACCTCCGCGCCGGAGGTCGAGTCGAGGTTGCCGGTCGGCTCGTCGGCGAAGACGATCGAGGGCTGGCTGACCAGGGCGCGGGCGCAGGCCACCCGCTGCTGCTGGCCACCGGACATCTCGCTCGGCCGGTGGCCGAGCCGGTCCCGCAGTCCGACGGTGTCCACGACCGTGTCGAACCAGGCCCGGTCCGGCTTGTGGCCGGCCAGATCGAGGGGGAGCAGGATGTTCTCCTTCGCGGTCAGCGTCGGGATCAGGTTGAACGCCTGGAAGACGAAGCCGATCCGCTCCCGGCGCAGCCTGGTCAGCGCCTTGTCGTTCAGGCTGCCCAGCTCGACGCCGTCGACGACGACGCTGCCGCTGGTGGGGGTGTCGAGCGCGGCCAGACAATGCATCAGGGTGGACTTGCCGGAGCCGGAGGGACCCATGATCGCGGTGAACTCGCCCTGGTGGAAGTCGACGGTCACCCCGTCGAGGGCGCGCACCTCGGAGTCGCCGGAACCGTAGGTCTTGTGCAGGTCCACGGCCCTCGCGGCCACCGTGCTTGTGGGAGTCGTCGTACCAGTCATGGCACCCACTGTCTCCCAGACTTCCGGCACCGGTCGATCAGGTGTGCCCCTGAGCGATCCCCGGGGATCGCTCAGGGGCAGCCTCGATACTCATCGCGGTACTTCGCGACGAGCTCACTCGTGACGGGGTGATCCGGGTTGCCCGGGTAGCACCGGGAACGGCGAGCGAGCGAGCGACGGCGAGCACGGTGTCGTCGATCTCCAACGGGGACCGCATGGGCGCATCAGCGCATCACGCCCTCGGCCGGCCGAGGGCCGGGACGATCGCACTTCCCTAGACTTGCCGCCGTGGACTTCTACTCCGCCTACGCTCACGGGTTCGCCCGGGTCGCGGCCATCACCATCCCGGTCGCGATCGCCGATCCGGCGGCCAACGCCCGAGCTGTGATCGAGCAGGTCAGGGAGTGCCACGAGGAGGGCGTCGCGGTGGCCCTCTTCCCGGAGCTGTGCCTGTCGGGCTACGCGCTGGACGACCTCCACCTGCAGGACACCCTGCTCGCCGCGGTGGAGCGGGCGATCGCGGAGATCGCCACGGCGACCGCCGAGCTGACGCCGGTGGTGGTCGTCGGCGCGCCGCTGGTGCACCGCAACCGGGTGCTCAACACCGCGGTGGTGATCCACGGCGGCGAGATCCTCGGCGTCGCGCCGAAGTCCTACCTGCCCACCTACCGGGAGTTCTACGAGCGGCGCTGGTTCGCGCCCGGCGACGACCTCGACACCACGGTCACGCTCGCCGGTGAGGAGGTGCCGCTCTCGCCGAAGCTGCTCTTCGCCGCCTCCGACGTACGCGGCCTGGTCCTCCACGTCGAGGTCTGCGAGGACATGTGGGTGCCGGTGCCGCCGTCGGCCACCGCGGCGCTGGCCGGCGCGACGGTGCTGCTCAACCTCTCCGCCTCGCCGGTGACGGTGGGCCGCTCCGAGAGCCGCCGGCAGCTGGTGCAGTCCGCCTCGAACCGCTGCCTGGCCGCCTACGCCTACACCGCCGCCGGACCGGGGGAGTCCACCACCGACCTGTCCTGGGACGGCCAGACCATGGTCTACGAGTGCGGCGACCTGCTGGGGGAGTCCGAGCGGTTCCCGGACGGCGCTCGCCGTACCGTCGTTGACGTCGACCTGGACCGGATCCGCGCCGAGCGGGTGCGGCAGGGCACCTTCGACGACAACCGGCGCGCCCTTGCCGAGGTCACCGAGGACTACGAGGTCGTCGAGTTCGAGCTCTCGCCGCCGGAGGGCGACATCGGGCTGCGCCGCAAGGTCGACCGGTTCCCGTTCGTGCCCGACGACGCCGACCGGCTCGCGCTCGACTGCTACGAGGCCTACAACATCCAGGTCTCCGGGCTGGAGCAGCGGCTGCGCGCGCTCGGCTCGCTCTCGGGGAGCCAGCCCAGGATCGTCATCGGAGTCTCAGGAGGGCTGGATTCCACCCACGCCCTCATCGTGGCCGCCAACGCGATGGACCGACTGGGCCGGCCGCGCTCGGACATCCTGGCCTTCACGCTGCCCGGCTTCGCCACCTCGCCGGAGACCAAGGGCAACGCCATCGCGCTGATGGAGGCCATCGGGGCGACGTACGAGACCATCGACATCACCCCCGCTGCTCGGCAGATGCTCGCCGACCTCGGCCATCCCTTCGCCGACGGCGAGCCGGCGTACGACGTCACCTTCGAGAACGTCCAGGCGGGGCTGCGCACCGACTACCTCTTCCGGGCCGCCAACCAGCGCGGCGGCATCGTGCTCGGCACCGGCGACCTCTCCGAGCTGGCGCTGGGATGGTGCACGTACGGCGTCGGCGACCAGATGTCGCACTACAACGTCAACGCCGGCGTGCCCAAGACGCTCATCCAGCATCTGATCCGCTGGGTGATCTCGACCGAGCAGTTCTCGACCGAGACCGACGAGGTGCTGCGGACCATCCTGGAGCAGGAGATCAGCCCCGAGCTGGTGCCGGTCGCGGCAGGGGAGAAGCCGCAGTCCACCGAGGCCGTCGTCGGGCCCTACCCGCTGCAGGACTTCACCCTCTTCCACGTCGTGCGGCACGGCTACAAGCCCTCCAAGATCGCCTTCCTGGCCTGGCACGCCTGGCGCGACGAGAGCGCCGGGGACTGGCCGCCCGGCTATCCCGAGGCGACCCGCCGCGCCTACGACCTGGGCGAGATCCGGTCCTGGCTGGAGGTCTTCGTCCGCCGGTTCTTCTCCTCGCAGTTCAAGCGCTCCGCGCTGCCCAACGGGCCGAAGGTGTCGGGCGGCGGCACCATGTCGCCCCGTGGCGACTGGCGGATGCCCTCCGACGCCTCGCCCGCCGCCTGGCTCGCCGAGCTCGAGCAGGTCCCCTTCTTCTGAGTCGTACGGTCGCCTCGGCGAGGCTGTCCGGCTCCGGTCCGCCGTCGGTGCTCACGCCCACCAGAATTCGGAAGAGCCCTATTCTCGGGCCGTCAGGATTGTCGGTGGTGGTCGGTAGCTTGATGGTTATGACTTCGACCTTTCCAGACGCTGCCGCTTTCGATGCGGCCGATGATCCTGGGAGTGTGCTCGAGGTCTTTCGTTCTTCTCAATCTCGGGTGCGGGCTGAGGAGGCGTTGCAGATCGCGGCGGCCGCGAAATACGCGTCCTTTCACGAGGTCGACGACTACACCCGCGCCGCGTCGTTGCTCGACGGCGTCCCCGGTGGTGAGGGTGAGGTGCTGCTCGGTGGTGACGGCTGTGCGTATGTGACCGAGTTCGCCGTGGTCGAGTTCGCGGCGGCGACCGGGCGGTCGACCTCGTCGGGGCGGGTGTTCCTGGCCCAAGCCGTGGAGCTGGTCCACCGTCTCCCGTGTACGTGGGCGAGGGTGAAGGCCGGGCAGGTGGACGGGTGGCGGGCCCGTCGCGTCGCCGAGGCCACCCTCACCCTCCCCCAGGAGGCGGCCGCCTGGGTCGACGTCCATGTCTGCTCGCGGGTGGAGCGGGTCGGGGTCACCACCCTCGACCGACTGATCGAGGAGGCCAAGACACGGTTCGATCCCGAACAACTCGCCGAGGACGAAGCCACCGACCTGGCCGAGCGCCGCGTCGAACTGGTCCGCAACCCCACCAGCCGGGCCGCGACCACGAGGGTGGAAGCGGTCCTGGACACCACCGACGCCCACGACCTCGATGCCGTGCTGGACGAGATCGCCGACCAGCTCGCCGCCTGCGA
>NZ_JASGDQ010000103.1:0-13499 GCF_047607185.1 Nocardioides sp.
GATCGGCCGCGCTCAGCCTGACCACGAACTCCTTGGGACGAGGCATGTCCTCAACTCCTTCCGGTCCAGTATCGACCAGAACAGCCGAACACACATACCCATCAAATTAGAGGCGACACGCTACTAGAATGCCCGCGTGCCCCCGACCGAGCCCCACTGGCTGACGCCGCCGGAGCTCGAGGCCTGGATGTCGCTCACGCTGATGCTCTCGGCGCTGCCGGGCGAGCTGGGACAGCAGCTGCAGTCCGACTCCGGGCTGTCGTTCGTGGAGTACTACGTCCTCGCCGGGCTCTCCGACGCCCCCGAGCGCACCATGCGGATGAGCCAGCTGGCGGTCTTCGCCAACGCCGAGCTGTCCCGGCTCTCGCACATGATGACCCGGCTGGAGAAGCGAGGGTTCGTACGACGCGAGCCCGACCCGTCCGACGGGCGCTTCACCAACGCGATCCTCACCGACGAGGGCTTCGCGCACCTGGCCCAGGCCGCCCCGGCCCATGTCGCCCGGGTCCGGGAGCTGGTCTTCGACGCCCTCGGCCCGGCCGAGGTCGAGCAGTTGCTGACGATCACCCGGAAGGTCAACGACCGAATCCGGCCGGAGGGCTGCTAGGGCGTCGAGTCGGCCCGCACTTCTGCCGACTCGGCGCTCTACAGACCCGCACTTCTGCCGACTCGGCGCTCTACAGACCCGCACTTCTGCCGACTCGGCACGTGGAAGACCGTGCGTGCCTGGACGGCGTAGCTGAGGATCACCAGGGTGCCCTCGGTGGCCAGCTTCGCCACCAGCAGCGGCAGTCCGACGGCGTGCAGGCCGGCGAGCAGGGCGAAGTTGAGGACCAGCAGCGAGCCGGCCAGCGCGGCGTAGCGGCGGGCGGCGCGGGCGACCGGCACCTCGCGGTGCCGGTCGAAGACCAGCCGTCGATTGACCAGGAAGTTGACGGCTCCGCTGGTGAGCCGGGCGCCGACCACCGCCAGCAGCAGCGAGCCGAAGAGGGCGTCGAGGACGAGCAGCGCGACGGTGTCGACGGTGAACGCCAGCAGGGACGAGCCGAGGAAGGCCAGCAGCGGCAGGTAGATCCGGATCGAGTCGGCGATCGGCCGGAAGTGCGACGAGGAGTTGCCGTCGAGGTAGATGGTGGTGATCGGCACCGTGCGCAGCTCGATGCCGGACCGGGCGGCGCGCAGCAGCATGGTCAGCTCGTACTCGTAGCGGTCGCCGTCGATCGTGCCCAGCCAGTCCAGCAGCGGCGCGGGGAAGCCGCGCAGCCCGGTCTGGGTGTCCTGCAGCCGCTGGCCGGTGGCGAGCCGGAACAGCAGCCGGGTCGCGTCATTGCCGATCCGGCTGCGCACCGGGACGGCGGCGTCGAAGGCCCGGACGCCGAGCACGATGGCGTCGTCCTCGGCGATGGCGTCGCCCACCCGCAGGATGTCGGCGACCGCGTGCTGGCCGTCCGCGTCGGCGGTGACGACCGGGCGGCCCAGGCCGGACAGCATCTCGAACCCGGTCTTGAGGGCGTAGCCCTTGCCGCTGTTGAGCAGGACGTGGTGGACGCGAGCGCCCGCCCGGGCGGCGGCCGAGAAGACGGGACGGTACGCCGGTCCCGAGCCGTCGTCGACCACGAGGACGTCGAGCCCGGGGCGGGCCGCGCGCAGCTCGGTGACCAGGTCAACCAGGGTCTGCGCCGGCTGGTAGGCGGGAATGAGGACGAACGGCTCGGACATCGCCGCTCACCCCGCGATGTAGAGGATGTCGGAGACGCCGCGCTCACCGCCGTTGCTCGGCTGGTTGATCACCTCGCCCTGGAAGTACATGGTCGAGGAGCCGCCGCCGTCGAGGTTGTACGCCGTCCGGGCACCGAGGCCCTTCATGATCTCGGCCAGTCCGGTCATGGTGACCCCCTTGCTGTAGCCCGTCTCGCGGCCGTCGACGACCACGAACACGAGATGGTTGGTGTCGAGCACACCGACGGCGGTGCGCGGCTGCGAGCCCTGGATCGAGTGGTTGCCGAAGTTGGTGTCGATCTCGACGTCGTCGATCCCGGAGAGGATGGCGCCGTCCTCGATCAGGGCGGGGCCGAAGGAGAGCGTCGTCCAGGCGCCGGCGTCCAGCAGCTCCTGGGCGCTGGTCTGGGTCTCGTCGTACAGCGCCACCGTGCCGTCGGCGTAGAAGACGATCCCCTCGCGGGCGCCCTTGTCGCGGTAGATGACACCGTTGCGGATCTCGATGCCGGTGCTGCGGAAGCCGTAGTAGTCGCCGTTGACGGCGAACACGGCCTCTTTGCGGGCGGCGATCGTGGAGGTCTTCTCGATGATGTTCTCGCCGAACTCGTCCTCGGCGAAGCCGGTCCGCAGCACGGTGGCGTCGGAGAGCACCACGTCGGCGACGAAGTAGGTGACGGTCGCCGAGCCGGACCCGGTCTGGACCTTGGTGATCGTGACCGAGGTGCCGTCCGCGCTCCAGCTGTCGTCAGTGGCGACGACGTCGCTGGTGTCGAGCGAGGCACCGCTGGTGACGCCCTTGGCCTGCTCGTAGGCCTCGGTGTCGGAGACCTCGACGTGGTCGATGACGTAGGTGTTGAGGGCCCAGGCGCTGGCGCTCCCGGCGGTCAGTACGACGGCCCCGCCGCCGACGAGGAACGCGCGCCGGCCCACCCCGCGACGACGGTGGCCGGACATCAGGAGCTCGTTCCCGAGCCACCGCCGGAACCGCCCGGGCCACCGCCGGAGCCGCCCGGGCCACCGCCGGAGCCGCCTGGGCCACCGCCCATGCCGCCACCGCCGCCACCGCCCATGCCGCCACCGCCGCCGCCCATGCCGCCGGCGAGCTCGCTGGCCTCGGTGGCGGTGACCGTGCCGACCTCGTCGAGGCCGTCGAGGGAGTCGGCGGCCGAGCCGGTGCCGACGTACACCGTGTAGGTCTCGCCGGAGGTGATCGAGCCGCCGGTGACGACCAGCGCCGACTGCAGGCCGGTGGCGACGAAGCTGGCCACGATGGTGCCGGAGGAGTCGACGAGGGTGACCCGGTCGCCGCTGGACACCGAGCCCGTCTCGATGCTGGCGACACCGGCGTCGGTGAGCGTGCCGTTGACGTCGATCGCCCCGTTGGGGCCGCTCGCGCTCGGCGTGGAGATGGCGACGGTGCCGCCGCTGATCTCGGCGTCGCCGTTGGAGTCGAGGCCGTCGCTGCCGGCGTCGATGACCACGGTGCCGCCGGTGATGGTGACCGTGACGCCGTCTTCCACCTGCTCGGTGCCGCCGGTCTGGGTGTGGCTGGTGGCGTTGAGGCCGTCGTCGCTGGCGGTCAGGTTCACGCTGCCGGAGGCGATGGTGATGACGGCGGCCTGGATGCCCTCCTCGGAGTCGGTCACGGTCAGGGTGCCGTCCTCGATGTCGACCGTGCCGACGGCGTCGATGCCCTGGGAGCCCGCCGAGATGGTGAAGGTACCGCCGTCGAGCCGGACCCAGCCGAGGGCGTCACCGTCCTCGGTGGTGTCCTGATCGGACTTCAGGCCGTCGCCACCGGCGGTGACGTCGATGGTGCCGCTCTCGACGACGAGGTAGTCCTTGCCCCTGATGCCGTCGTCGGCGGCGGCCACGGTGATGTCGCCGGAGAGGATGACCAGGCCGTCCTTGCTGGTGATGCCGTCGGCGCTCTCACCGTTGACCGTCAGCGAGCCGGAGCCGGCGATGGTCAGGTCGTCCTGGGAGTAGAGGGTGGCGTTGGGGGCGTCCTCATCCTCGTCGTCCGCGCCGGAGTCGGCACCGTCGGAGAGGTAGTTCTCGGAGCCGTCGGCCAGCACCACCACCGTCTCGTCGGACTGGGTCACCACGAACGGCGAGGTCGTGGTGGAGGTGATCGAGGCGCCGTCGAGGACGACGACGACCTTGCCGTCGGCGTCGCTGTCGACGACGAGCTGGCCGTCGGTGAGGGTGCCGGAGACGAGGTAGGTGCCCGGCGCCGTGATGGTGACGACGTCCCCGTCCACGCTGGCGCCGTCGCCGTCGACCTCGCTGGCACCGTCGGCCAGCGTGATGGTGGTGGCGCTCGCGGCGTCGTAGTCGCCGTCGTTGGCGTCGGCGTGGGTGTCGTCGAGGGTGTACGACGTGGTGCTCGCCGTGGTCCCGGAGACCACGGAGGTGCCGGAGGTGGCGGTCGCGGAGTCGTCCGAGGCGGCCGAGCAGGCGCCCAGCGCGACGATGGTCAGCGCTGCGGTGGCGGCGGCGAGGCGGGTGCGGAGCTTGGTGTGTCTCATGGTGCTTCCTCGATTCAGGTGGTCGGGACGGCGAGATGGCGGGCCAGGGTGTGGTGCCACTTCAGCCGGGGCAGCTCGGGATGGAGCGCGGCCATGCCCACGCCGTACTTGGAGATCCGCACCGGCCGGTGGCCACGGGACCAGAGCAGCCGGTCGACGGCGGAGGGCGTCGAGCCGGTCTTGGTCTCGACGATCGCCAGCTCGCGTCGGACCAGCTCCCGGTCGGCCGTCGACCAGGCGAGGTCGACGTCGAGGGTGACCCGCGCCGAGGAGCCCGGGAGCAGCAGCGTGGTGCGGCGGTACGACGTCTCCAGCACCGGCTGCAGCGACCCGGCGGCCGCCTCGCCGACGATGCCCGCGACGAATGCCCGGCCCTCGGTGGTGAGCCACGGCGTCTCGGGGTGCTCGACGCGCTGCTTGACGGTCTGGCCGCGCTGGCCGCGGGTCTTGACCTCCAGCCAGCAGCCGCCGGTGTCGAGATAGCGGCGGGTGCGGACCTTCCAGCGCAGCCGCCGTGACCGACCCGAGCTGAGGTAGCCGGCCCGGTCGGGGGTGTCGAGGTAGCGCGAGCGGTAGCCGAACTCCCGGTCGCCGCCGATCTCCAGCACCCGGGTGCCGGGTGGCACCGCGTCGAGCAGCGACCAGGCCTCGGCCACCGGGACGACGTACTTCCGGTCGACGCGGGCCAGCAGGCTGGCCTCCTCGACCAGGTCCTCGAGGGCGACGGGGGCGAGGCGGTCGAGCTGGTTCACGGCCAGGCTCGTCATCGGACGACCTCGACGGTGCGGGCGCCGCGCCGCGAGGGCCGGTAGCGGACGTCGACCAGGGTGGTGTCGTTGACGACGTCGGTCTTGAGGACCCGAAGCGAGACGACGGTGGCACCGAGCATCCCCTCCAGGTGGGCCCGAAGCGCGGTCTCGTCGAGGTAGGCCCGGTCGAGCAGCACCTGCTGCGTGCGGGAGCGCGGCGCGACCAGCGGGTGGTCGCCGATCGCGATCGCCGCCAGCACCAGGCCCATCAGCGCCAGGTCGGTGCCGTCGGCGCCGACTCCGAGGCCGCCCAGCAGACCGAGCGCCAACGCTGCGAAGTAGTAGGCGACCTCGGTCTGGGTGAGCTCCTCCGAGCGCAGCCGGATGATGGACAGGATGCCGAAGAGGCCCAGCCCGAGACCGGCGCCGATGGTGCTGGAGGTGAGCGCCGAGGCGACGGCGAGGACACCGACATTGGTCGTCAGGTAGGCGACGACCAACTCCGGCCGGCGGTGGCGCGGCAGGAACAGGCCGAAGACGAGGATCGCGACGCCGATCAGGTCGGCGGCGTAGAGGACGTAGGTCGGCATCGGTGAACTCCTGGTGTACGAAAGGTGAATGACCTCTAGTACGCCGGACTCGAATGTCCGCACCGTCAGATGAGTCTGTGAGATGACTGTGACCGACATCGGGGTGCGAGGCGGCGCCAGATCGCGGAGCTGTGGAGAGCCGTTTGCGGGCTCGGCCTGCGTCGGACAGGCTGCTGGCAGCCTCGCCCATCGCGGGGCAGGATGTCACCATGGAGGAGTCCGATGTGTCTGTCGCAGCAGGAGACGTCATGTCAGCCGTCACAAGTGAGCGGATCGAGCGGATCCCCATGTCCTTCGAGGACTACCTGGCGTTGCCAGAGGACGCCTTCCGGAATCGCACCGTGGAATACGTCGACGGGATCGCGCTCGTGAGCCCGGAGGCGAAGTCCAGCCACAACCGGATCGCCCGTCGCCTTGCGAACCTGATCGAGGCAAGCTGCCCCGGCCTGTTCGTGGTCGGCCCCGCCGGTGTCTGGACGGGCGAGCGCCGCAGCCGGATCCCCGACGTGCTCGCCACCGCCGAGCCCTACGACGATCATTGGGCCACGACGGTTCCGGTGCTCGTGGCCGAGGTGCTCTCGCCCAGCACTCGAGCCGAGGACACCCTGCGCAAGACTGGCGAATACGCCGAGCGGGGCATCGGCCACTACTGGATCATCGACCGCGACAACACCAGCTTCACGGCACTGGTCAACAACGGCCACGGCTGGGATATCGTCCTCGACCTCGACGCCGGGCAGCCCACTGGCGAGGTTCAGGTCGGAGACTTCGGGGTCGTCGCTGTCAACCTCAAGACCCTCCTCGCGCTATAGGAAACCCATCCGGCCCACGACGTGCTCGGCGATGGCGAGGCTGGAGGTCGCGGCGGGCGAGGGGGCGTTGCGGACGCTGGTGATGCCGTCCTCGTCGTGGATGACGAAGTCGTCGACCAGGCTGCCGTCGCGCTCGACCGCCTGGGCCCGCAGCCCCATGCCGCCCCGGCTGACGTCGGCGGTGCCGATCTCGGGGACGTAGCGCCGTGCCTGGCTCATGAAGGCCTGCTTGCTGAGCACGCCCCGCAGCTCGGTGAGGCCGGTGCGCCAGTGCTCGCCGGCGAACCGCCAGAAGCCCGGCCAGGCCAGCGTGCTGGCGAGGTCGCGCGGGCTGGTGGCGGCGCGGGTGTAGCGCTGTCGGCTCAGTGCCAGGAACGCATTGGGGCCGACCTCCAGCTCGCCGGTGACGCGGCGGGTGAAGTGGACGCCCAGGAAGGGGTAGCGCGGGTCGGGCACCGGGTAGACCATGCCGCGGACCAGCTCCTGCTTGGCGGCCGCCACCTGCAGGTACTCCCCACGGAAGGGCACGATCCGGGGCTCGGCCGGACCGCCGACCAGCCGGCCGAGGCGGTCGGCCTGCAGACCGCCGCAGAGCACCAGCCGCGAGACGGGGTACGACGTCTCCCCGGCGCGGACCCGGAGGCCGCCCGACCGCGAGACGCCGGTGACCTCGGTGCCCAGCAGGATCCGGCCGCCGGCGTCCTCCACCTCCCGGGCCAGCGCCTCGGCGACGGCGACGTAGTCGATGATCGCGGTGCGCGGCGAGTGCAGCGCCGCCAGGCCGGTGGCGTGCGGCTCGATCTCGCTGATCTCACCGGCGTCGACCCGGCACAGTCCCGGCACGCCGTTCTCCGTCGCGGTCCTCTCCAGGGCGTCGAACCGGCCCAGCTCGGAGCCGTCGACCGCGACCACGAGCTTGCCGCACTCGGAGAAGGGGATGGCGTGCTCGACGGCGTACTCCTTCATCAGGTCGCGGCCCCTGCTGCACAGCTGCGCCTTGAGGCTGCCCGGCTTGTAGTAGATGCCGGCGTGCACGACGCCGGAGTTGTGCCCGGTCTGGTGCGCGGCCAGCCGGGTCTCCTTCTCGAACACCACCACCCGGTGGCCGCGACGGCTCAGCTCACGCGCCACCGCCAGGCCGACGATGCCCCCGCCGACCACGCCCACGATCTCGTCCACGGTCCCAGCCTGCCGTACCGTGCCCGCCGAGTTGCTGGCCGTGCTCTGACAAACTGGTGGCATTCGGCCGCCTGCGGGCGGGTTCGGCCGGCGAACGCCACCAGTTGTCGTTAGTCTCTGCGGCGGATCGCCGCGGAGGCGGCCAGGGTGACCGCCGCGCCGACCACCGCGTAGGCGACGATCAGCCAGAGGTGGCCGGCGGCGCCGTGGCCGCCGAAGTAGACGATCTCGCGCAGCGCCGTCGTGCCGGCGCCGTTGGGCAGCCACTCGCCGATGCCGCGCCACAGGCCCGGCAGCAGCTCCAGCTGGTAGGCGCCGCCGGCGCTGGGGTTGCCGAGCACCACGAAGAGCAGCACGGTCAGGCCGATGCCGATGGTGCCGAAGAGCACCTGCAGCGCCATCGTCACCGTCGCGCTGGCGAGCACCAGCAGCGTGCCGACGCCGGCGATGGCCCAGTAGTGGCCGGTCAGCGCGCCGAGGCCCTGGTCGACGACCAGCGCACCGGTGAGCCCCGAGGCGACGGCGTACGGGACCATCGCGCCGAGCCGGATCGCGGCCCGGCGCCGGTTGGCGGGGCGGGCGCCCTTGGCGACACCGAGCAGCGAGGCGACCAGATAGCCGCCGACCAGCCAGCCGATGACGAGGTAGAAGCCGGACATGCCGCGGGCGTCGCCCTCCTCCAACGGCACCAGGTCCTGCACCGCGACGGTGCGGCCCTGCTGGGCGTCGGCCTGCTCGACGACGCTCTGCAGGGCGGTCGCCAGCGAGGAGCCCCGGGCGGTCGCCGTCAGCAGGGTGTCCTGGGTGCCGGACGTGTCGACGACGAGGGCGCCGGCGAGCTCGCCGCGCTCGATCTGCGCGCGGGCCTCGGCCTCGGTCATGGCGCTCGCGCTCAGCTCCAAGCTGTCGTCGAGCTGCTGGACGACCTGGTCCGGACCGACCACGGCGATGTCGATCTCGTGCGGCGTGGGCTGGTGGAACGCTCCGACATAGGAGGCGATGAAGGCGATCTGCACGGCGAGGACGCCGAGAACGAGAAGGACGGTACGACGCGAGATCGCGTCCTTGAGCTCGTCGGTGAAGGTCATGGTTACCCCATTACGCTACTGTTGGTATCGTTAATAGCGACGGTAACCCCTCCTATCTTCCCGATCCCAGCCCGCAAGGACATGACATGGCACACAGCGGCCCCGGCCGGCCACGGCGCACCGGCGTCGAGGACGCCGTCCTGGCCGCCACCGTGAGCCTGGTCCGCGAGCAGGGCTACGCCGGCACCACGCTGGACGCGATCGCCCGGGAGGCCGGCGTCGCGAAGACGACGGTCTATCGCCGGTGGGCGTCGAAGGGCGACCTCGCCCTCGACGCCCTCGTCTCGATCATGGGCGACCCACCGGTGCCCGGCCGGGACGGCACCCTGCACGACGCCGTCGGCTGGATGGCCGGCCGAATCGGCGACCCCGAGGTGCACGCGCTGCTGGTCGGCCTGGTCGACGAGGCGGTGCGCGACCCCGACCTGCGGGCCCGGCTGCGGGCGTCGTACCGCGCTCCCTTCGAGGCCACCCTGGTCGAGGCCTGGCCGCTGCCGGCCGAGCAGGTGGACCTGGCCTTCGACGTGGTGGTCGGCGCGCTGCTCCACCACGCCGCCATGGCCGGCTCGGTCTCCGCCGAGCTGGTCGACCGGGTCACCGACGTCGCCGTCGGCCTGCTGGCGGGCACCTGACGTTCTGCACGCTCCAGCGGCGTGTCGCGGTGCAGAATGTCAGGTGCCCAGCGTGGTCAGACGCGACGGGCTACTTCACCCGCACGCGGAAGGTCGAGGAGGTCGCGCTCTGCGTCGTCGCGTCGGCGTCGATGGTGACGTAGAGCTGGTACTTCCCCTTCTTCTTCAGCTTCTTGGCGATCTTGAACGAGCCGTTGTCGACCGTGGCCGACGCCAGCGACTTCGGCTTCTTGCCGGCCCGCCACAGCGTCGCCTTCACACCGCTCCTGGCCGGCGTGGTCGTCCCCTTGACCACCACCTTGCCGCCGGCCTTGACCACCTTCTTCGCCGGCTTCGCGGTCACGGTGGCTGCCGCCGGTGCCGGCGCCGGCGGCGGGTCGAAGTCGGTGATCTGCCGATTGCCGTCGTAGCCGATGATCACCTTGTCGAGATGGACGGTCTGGGCTGTGGCCAGGTTGCATCCGACGGCCATGAAGCTGATGTTGATGACCGCCCCGCTCGGGAGCCCGGTGCCGAGAAGTGAAGTGAGCGAGCCGCTCCCGTCATAGTTGGGGCTCCCGTAGGGAAAGCGGTACCACACCGAGGTCAGCAGATTCACGGTGCTCCAGGACAAGCCCGAGCTCGGGTAGGTCACGTAGTCGTAGAGCCACGTCGGTGCCCCGCCCGTCGTGGCGGCCGGGATATAGGCCAGCACCCGGGCGGCCCACGTGCCCGAGCCGTAGGCGTCCACCGTGAAGTCGGTCATGCCTGTGGGGTTTCGAGGCATCATCAACTGAAGCTCGAGCTGCTGGTTGGGCGCGGCCTGCAACTGCAGGGAGCCCGAGCCCAGCGGCGGGGTGCCCGGCCCGCTGACCAGGGTCCCCGCGCTCGGCCCGGCCCCAGCCGTGGGACAGGGCCAGGTGACCGGGTCTGCCCACCCGCTGGACCCGCCGAAGCTGGTCACCACCCGGTTCTCGTCGAGAGCGTGCGCGGGCGGTGTGACAGCGATAGGGAGAGCGACCACGAGGCTTGAGGCAAGGGCCGAGCCGAGCTTCTTCGCCGAGATCATCGCGGAACCGTATCCGCGTTCGAACCCGGCTGTCTAGCGTCGCTCGACCTGACCGTGAACATCGCCGAGGTGCCGGTCAGGGTCACTCGGCCAGCTCGTCGTACTCCAGCTCGGCCAGGGTGGGCTTGCCCTGATTGCAGAAGACCTCGACCTCGGCCTTGCGGGTGCCGTCGGTGAAGGTGGCGTCGACGTCGTCGTCGGGGCCGGGGTCGTGGCTGAGCAGCTGCCAGCCGGGGGCCGGCCGGGCCTCGATGCTCACCGCGAAGGCGCCGGAGCAGCCGACCTCGAACTCGCCGTAGTCGCCCTTGACGACGTCGGTGACCAGCCGATCGGTGTCGACCGTGGCGCTGGGCGTGACCGACGAAGAGGACCTGATCACCTCGTCGCCGATCGGGCCGCGGCCCCGCATCGAGGCGTCGACCGCCGACACCGTGGCGACGCCGATGGTCACCGCAAGGACCACCGCCGCCAGCCAGCCGATCACCAGCAACACCACGCGCTTCGTGCTCACCCGACGATCATGCGCCCGGCGGGACAAGGCCGCGGCTAGCCGAGGGATAAGGGCCGGTTAAGGCCCGATCCGTCGGAACCGGTTCGGGATAACGTGCCGCTGTGCCGCACCTGCTGATCATCGAGGACGACGACGAGATCCGGGCTCGCCTGCTGAAAGCGCTGCGCGACCTCGGCCATGTCGTCGACACCGCGCCGGCAGGCCTGCCCGGGTTGGAGCGGGCGCTGGCTGCCCGACCCGATCTGGTCGTGCTGGACCTCGGCCTGCCCGACGTCGACGGCAGCCAGGTGCTCGCCATGCTGCGGGCCGTCAGCGAGGTCCCGGTGATCATCGCCAGCGCCCGCGACGACGACCCGAGCCTGGTGCGAGCCCTCGACAGCGGCGCCGACGACTACCTCGTGAAGCCGTTCACCACCGCCCAGCTCGACGCCCGGATCCGGGCGGTGCTGCGACGCAGCGGGGCCGGCCCCGAGCAGTCGCTGCTGGTCGTCGGCGGCCTGGAGATCGACCCGCGCGGCCGGCGTACCACCCTGGAGGGCCGCGAGATCGAGCTGACGCCGAAGGAGTTCGACCTGCTGGCCTATCTCGCCGAGCGGGCCGGCGAGGTGGTCACCAAGAAGGAGCTGCTCACCGAGGTGTGGCAGCAGCCATGGGGCGGCTCGGACAAGACCGTCGACGTCCACCTGTCCTGGCTGCGACGCAAGCTCGGCGAGTCGGCCACCGAGCCGGGCTATCTCACCACCGTGCGCGGGGTCGGCATCCGGCTCAGCGCGCCATCTGCCTCATGAGGCGGGCGCTGATCCTCACCGTCGCGGCCACGGTCGCGATGGTGCTGCTCGCGATGCTGGTGCCGATGGCCGTGCTGGTGCGCAGCTACGCGCTCGAGGATCGGCTCAGCCGCGCCGCGCTGGAGGTGCAGGCCACCGAGACGGTCGTCTCGGGTGGCGACAAGGGCAGCGTGTCGGTCTATCTCGACCGCCTCAACTCCCGCGATGCCGGCATCCAGACCACCGTGCTCTATCCCGACGGCACCGGGGTGGGACCCCATCCGGGCGAGGACGAGGATGTCGCGCAGGCTCGCACCACCGGCCAGGCCCGGCTCGACGACATCCCCGGCGGCACCCGCATCCTGGTGCCCGTCTCGCTGGGCGGCACCAGCGCGCTGCCGGAGGACACCCCGGTCGTCCGGGTCGACGTGCGCGAGGCGGCGTTTCCCTCGGCGGTCCATCTGGCCTGGCTGGTGCTGGCCTTGCTCGGGCTGCTCATCCTCGCCGGCGCGGTGCTGCTGGCCGACCGGCTCGGGAGGTCGTTCGTGCGGCCGATCCAGCGGCTCGCCGTCGATGCCCAGCGGCTCGGCGGGCGGACCGGGTTGCGGGCCGTGCCGGTCGAGGGACCGCCCGAGGTGCGCGAGCTGGCCGGCTCGCTCAACCGGCTGGTCGAGCGGGTGGAGGTGCTGCTGGAGCGCGAGCGGGAGAGCATCGCCGACCTCTCCCACCGGCTGCGCACGCCCATCACGGCGCTGCGGCTCGGCATCGACGCGCTGCCCGACGCCGAGGACCGCGACCGGCTCGGCGCCGACGTGGACCGGCTGCAGGCGATGGTCGACCACGTGATCCGGGAGGCACGGCGCTCGCAGCGCGAGGGGGTCGCGGCCAGTACGCCGGCGGTCGCGGCGCTGAGCTCGCAGGCGTCGTACTGGCTGCCGCTGGCCGAGGAGCAGGGTCGCCGCTTCGACCTCGATGCCGCCGACGGCGAGGTGGCGGTGAGCGCCAGCGAGGAGGATCTGCGGGCGCTGGTGGACGTGCTGCTGGACAACGTCTTCAGCCACACGCCTGCCGGTACGCCGCTGCGGGTGGCGGTGTCGCTGGCCGGCGACGCGGTCCGGCTCGTCGTCGAGGACGGCGGCCCCGGCTTCCCTGCCGGGGTGGATCCGACGGACCGTGGCAGCAGCGGGGCCGGCTCGACCGGCCTCGGCCTGGCCATCGCCGAGAGCACCGCCCGCTCGGCCGGCGGCGCGCTGCGGCTGGGCCGGTCCGAGCTGGGCGGCGCTGCGGTCACCGTGGATCTCGGATCACGACATCCGGATCTTGGCTGAGCAGTAGTTCTTCGTGCCGGCCTCCCGGAAGCGGACGCTGAAGGTGTCCTTGCCGGAGCTGTCGGCGCGCCACTGGTCGACGTCGAACTCGCCGTCGCCGTCGTCGTCGAGGGCGGTCAGCGTCTTGTGGAAGTAGCGCTTGCCGTCGTGGCGCAGCGCGACGACCCACCGGCTGCCCGGCGTGGCGTGGTCGAGGTCGAAGGAGATCTCGAAGCCGCCCGTCTCGCGCTCGACCTCGAAGTCGTAGGTGGCGCCGCTGCAGGAGCCGTGCCGCTCGGGCCCGTCCGCGTAGGCGGGAGCCAGCACGGCGCCGAGCCCACCGGCAGTGAGGGCGGCGGTGGCGAGGGCGGCGACTTTGACTGAGGGACGCATGGTCGTGACCTTTCGTGAGGGGATCCTTTGACAGTCCCAACCTCCCAGCGCTCCCGCTAAGGCGTCCCCAACCGACTCTTAAGGAAACGCTGATGCCGGGCGTGGCTCTCCACCTGGGCTGACGAAGCACCACAGTGCGGTGGATCCGAGTCATCAGTTGACTCGGATCCACC
>NZ_JASGDQ010000104.1:0-9318 GCF_047607185.1 Nocardioides sp.
CCACGAACTCCTTGGGACGAGGCATGTCCTCAACTCCTTCCGGTCCAGTATCGACCAGAACAGCCGAACACACATACCCATCAAATTAGAGGCGACACGCTACTAGGCTCTGCGTATGACCGATACTCCGGCCACTTCCGAGCCCGCCGAGTCTCCTGCGTCGGAGGCTGCTGAGCCGGCGTCTGCTCCGCCCGCTGCCGAGCCGGCCCAGGCCGCCGCGGCGGTCGACTCGCCGATCGTCGCCGCGATCCGACCCGGCTACGCGTTCGAGGGCGTCGCGCTGGAGCTCGGCGGGCTGATGGTCGACGCCGACACGCTGACCGACGTCCACGTCAAGATCCCGATCAGCATGCTCAACCGGCACGGCCTCGTCGCCGGCGCCACCGGCACCGGCAAGACCAAGACGCTGCAGCTGATGGCCGAGCAGCTCTCCTCCGCCGGCGTCTCGGTCTTCGCCGCCGACATCAAGGGCGACCTCTCCGGCCTGGCCAGCGCCGGCGAGAGCAGCGAGAAGCTGGTCGCGCGGACCAAGTCGGTCGGCCAGGAGTGGGAGGCGAAGTCCTTCCCGGTCGAGTACTACGCATTGGGCGGCCAGGGCGTCGGCATCCCGGTCCGGGTCACCATCGAGTCCTTCGGGTCGACGCTGCTCGCCAAGGTGCTCGGCCTCAACGACACCCAGGAGTCCTCTCTCGGCCTAGTCTTCCACTACGCCGAGCAGGCCGGCCTCAAGCTGCTCAACCTGGCCGACCTGCGCGCCGTACTGCAATGGCTGGTCAGCGACGAGGGCAAGGGCGATCTCTCCGGGCTCGGCGGTCTCTCCTCGGCCACCGCCGGGGTGATCCTGCGCAGCCTGATCGCCTTCGAGGACCAGGGTGCCGACGAGTTCTTCGGCGAGCCGGAGTTCGACGTCACGGAGTTCCTCGCCACCAAGGGCGACCTCGGCGTCATCTCGCTGCTGGAGCTGCCCAACCTGCAGGACCGACCGGTGATCTTCTCGACCTTCCTGATGTACCTCCTCGACGCTCTCTTCCGCGCCCTCCCCGAGGTGGGCGACGCCGACAAGCCCAAGCTGGTCTTCTTCTTCGATGAGGCCCACCTGCTGTTCAGCAACGCGTCGAAGGCGTTCCTGGACAAGATCACCCAGACGGTCCGGCTGATCAGGTCCAAGGGCGTGGGCGTCTTCTTCGTGACGCAGTCGCCGACCGACGTCCCGACCGACGTCCTCGCGCAGCTCGGCTCTCGGGTCCAGCACCAGCTGCGGGTCAACACCCCCAACGACGCCAAGGCGCTGAAGCTGACGGTCAACACCTATCCCACCTCCTCCTACGACGACCTCGGCGCCGTGATCACCACGCTCGGCATCGGCGAGGCGATCGTGACGGTGATGAACGAGCGCGGCGCCCCGACGCCGGTGGCGTGGACGCGGCTGCGGGCACCGGAGTCGTTGATGGGGCCGACGCCGGCCGCCGAGATGGAGGCGACGGTCAAGGCGAGCCCGAAGTACGCCACCTATGCGACGGCCGTCGACTCCGAGTCCGCCGCCGAGGCGCTCGCCGCCAAGATGAAGGCGGCGCAGGACCTGGCGAAGGCCGAGGCCGAGCAGAAGCTCGAGGCCAAGAAGGCCAAGGTCGAGGCCCGGGCAGAGAAGACCGCCAAGCCGCGGCCCAAGAAGGAGGAGGACAGCGCGATCGAGAAGGTCGTGAAGTCGTCGGCCTTCAAGCAGGCCATGAACACCGCTGCCCGCGAGATCGTGCGGGGGATGTTCAAGCGCCGCTGACCCGGCCTCCCGGGCCGGTCTCGACGCTGACGACCTCGACAACTGGTGGCGTCCGGTCGCGGCATCGGCCTACGAAGCGTGGAACGCCACCAGTTGTCGAGCTCTGATCGGATCAGGCCGACCAGCGCAGCGAGTCGTCGACGAGGTCGGCGAACACGTGAACGCCGCGCAGGTCCTCGCGCTCTTCCATGAGCTTGGCCAGTGCGTTGGCGTGCCGAGACTTGAGGCTGGTGCGCTGCATAGCGATGCGGTCCAGCTCGGCGTCCCGGGTGGTCGTGGTGGGGTTCTCCATCTCGGCCTCCTGAACGTAGTCGGGGTAGTGCTTGGTGGAATCAGTTTGCACGTTCCAAGTCGCCGGGAGGTTGACCTGAGGTTACGGCTTTGTTCCACGAATCCCTTTGTGTAGTGACTTGGTAGACAATACAGGTTGGATCGTTAAAAGGAACCACCTACCCGACCGCTATCTGAATGGTGTCCCTCACGCCGCCGGCGTCGACCAGCCGGCCACGCCCTGGCGGCAGCGGTCGCGGCCGTACGTCGGCCAGCACCGGGCCCTCCTCCGGGCTGCCCGAAAGCAGCACGATCGGGGTCAGCAGCTCGCGGAGCGTGCCGATCACCGGGTCGTAGAGCATTCGGCCGAGGCCACCGACCCGCCGCGTGACGACGAGGTGGAGGCCGAGATCGCGGCCCCGGCCCAGCAGCGGCACCAGCGGCTGGAGCAGGGCGGGCACGAGGTCGAGGTCGTCGGCCAGCACCCAGGTGTCAGCGCCGGGCTTGTGGATCCCGGACCGGCTGGCCCTGTCCTCGCTGGCCCTGTCCTCGCTGCCTTGGTGCCTACCCGGGCCGTGCCGGCCGAGCTCGCCGAGGTCGACCACGGCACGGACCGCCGCCTCGGCGGTGTGCACGTCGGTGGCGTGGAGGTGGTGCCTCGCAACGTCGCCGGGCAGGGTGCGGCGTGGGTCGATGACGACGACCCGCTCGCCGTCGAGCTGTCGGAGCAGGGTGCGCAGCAGCGTGGTGCGACCCGAGCCGGGATCGCCCAGCACCAGGAGGTGGTCGCCGTCGAGGCAGACCGGCCGGTGGTCGCGCTCGGCCAGTCCGATCACCGGTCGGCGGCCCTGCGGCAGGTCGTCGAGGCGAACCAGCGCCGGCAGTCGTCGCAGCCGCGGCACCTGCCGGCCCGGCCAGGCGGCTCTCGCTTGTGCGAGGAGATCGTCGGGTGGCGGCGCAGCGAGGAAGTGCTCTCCGTCGGGGGTGATGCCGCGCCCGGATCGACGCGGGATCGCGGCGGCGGCACGCCGGTCGAGCTCGGAGTCGAGCGGATCGGTCAGTCGGAGCTCGAGCCGAGTGCCGAGCAGGTCCCGCAGCGGGCCGCGCAGGTCGGCCCACCGACTCGCCGAGACCGCCAGGTGGACGCCGCGAGCGGGGCCGCGGCCGGCGATCCGGACCAGCTGCTCGGCGAGGTCGGGGCGCTCTTCGCGCAGCCTCCCCCAGTCGTCGACGACCAGCAGCGTGTCGGCCGGCTCCGCGGCGCTGTCGATCAGCCTGCTCGCCTCGGCCACGATCCGCTCGGCCAGGTCCGGCTCCTCACGGCCCGCGACCGCGACGAGATGGGGCAGGTCCGTCAGCCCCTCTGTCGGCGGGTCGCCGAGCAGGTAGATCCGGGCCCGCTCGGGCGGCCTGGTCAGCGCCACCGCGCCGATGAGCGTCTGCAGCAGCGTGGTCTTGCCGCTGCCGGGCCCGCCGACCACGACCAGATGGCCGTCGAACGGGTCGACCACCAGCGGGTCGCGACGCTGCTGGCGGGGTCGGTCGATGACGCCGATCGGCAGGCCACCCGGTGTCTCGTGCGGCTCCGGTGCCTCGTCTCCTGCTGCCGTGGTCGAGGCAAGCAACTCCTCGAGACGCGGCGGCTCGGCCAGCGGCGGCAGCCAGATCTGGTGGGCTCGCGGCCCGAGCGAGGCCAGCCGGGTCATCGCCATCTGCAGGAACGAGTCGGTCTCCGTCGCCGGATCAACGACCGGATCTGTGGCGACGAGCGGCGTCACCCGTTCTACGGTGGGGGGCCTGGCGACCGGTCCATCGGCATAGTCGGCGCGGAATGGGACCGGCTCACCGGGCCCGACCGCCAGAAACCCCACGCCCGGCACCGAGGGCAGCTCGAACGCCGCAGCGCTGCCAAGCACCGCTCGGGACTCCTGGGCGCTGAACGTGCGCAGACAGATCCGGTAGGACAGCTGGGACTCCAGGCCCCGCAGCCGCCCCTCGTCGAGCCGCTGGGTGGCGAGCAGCAGGTGCACCCCCAGCGAGCGGCCGACCCTGCCGATGGAGGCGAACAGCTCAGCCAACTCCGGCCGCGCGGCAAGCAGCTCGGAGAACTCGTCGACCACCACCAGCAGGGCGGGCAGCCGGCCCGTCGCCGAGGTGGCGCCCGTCGCCCGCAGCACCTCCTGACGGCGCACCAGCTCACCGGCCAGCGCGTCCTCCATCCGCGCCACCAGCGCCTGCTCGCCCTCCAGGTTGGTGACCAGCGCCGAGACGTGCGGCAGCGCCGCCAGGCCGTCGAAGGCGGCACCGCCCTTGAAGTCCACCAGCACCAGCGACAGCTCGGCCGGGGCGTGGGTCAGGGCGAGTCGGGACACCAGCGTGCGCAGCAGCTCGGACTTGCCGGAGCCGGTCGCGCCGACCACCAGGCCGTGAGGGCCGACCCCGCCGAGCGCCGGCTCCTTCAGGTCGAGCGCCACCGGCCCGCCGTCCTCGACGCGGCCGATCGGCACCCGCAGCCGGTCGCCGGGTGGTCGTGGGGACCAGTCGGGCTCGGGCTGAATCGAGTCGCCGGACGCGACGGCCCTCGTCAGCCGCCGTGCCAGCGCCTCGGCGACCGCGACGGGGCAGTCGTCGGGCGTGCCGGGAAGCGGCTCGCCGTCGCGGCTCAGGCGGTCGCCGACCACGATGACCGGAGCGTCGATGTCGGGCGGTGAGACGCCGTCGGCGACCACCAGCAGCCGGTCGGCGGTCGGCGGTCGCCCCGTGGTCGCCGGCCGTAGTGAGAAGGCGCGATGGGGCAGCCACTTCGCCCACTCCCACTCGGGCTGCCGGGCTGGGGCGGCCAACACGACCACGAAGGTCTCGGCCGCCACCGCGCAGACGAGGGCTCGAGCCACCCCGGCCGGGGCGGTCAGGACCCGGGCCGAGTCGAGGCTCAGCGTCGCCGGCAGGTCGAGCCTGGCGTGCGCGTCGACCAGTCGGCGCACCGCGGCCAGGCAGAACGGGTCGGCCAGCGCGGTCGCCTCCGGCACCACCAGCTCGGTCGCGAGCGGCGCGGCCGCGACGCCATAGCGGACCACCGGGCCGGCTCGTGGCAGCGCGCCGGTCTCCGCCAGCGCCGGCAGCGCCGCCGGGGGAGGGTGCCGGGCGAGCGCCGACTCTCGTTGGCCGGCCGCCAGGCGTCGTACCTCCTCGCGGGCGGTGGCGAGATAGGCCAGATAGTCCGTGCGGGCCGCCCTCGCAGCTCGGGCCCGCAGCCGCCGTTGCCGATCGAGCTGGGCGACCACATAGGCCACGCTCGCCAGCACGAAGACAGCCATCGCGAGGAGCTGCCGCGGCCCGGTGCCGACCATTGACGCCACCAGCCCGATCGAGCCCAGGCTGCCGAGTACGGGCAGCAGGTTGACCAGCGAGCCGCCGGCATCGGCGTGCTCGAGCGTGGGTGGTGGTCGTAGCTCCATGCCCAACACGCTAGGCCCAGGCGCCGACAATTCGTGTTGCCGAAAATCCTCCTGTGGATAACTCGCGACCCCGGTTTCGAGGCCGGCTCACCGGGCATCGCACTAACCGAGGGATGCATCGGGCACCCTCATCCGGGAGAAGGAGACTCCTCATGACCTCATCCACGACCGGTCAGGTCGTCGGCGCCCTCGACCGCGCCGCCGGCCTGGCCCTCGACGCGAAGGCCGATCTCGACGGCCTGCTCACCACCCTGTCGGGCAGGGTCGCCCTCGGCTCCGCGCAGTGGTCCGGCGCCGGCGCGCGCGGCTTCCGCACGGCCTACGCCGAATGGGCCGACGCGCAGGCCAGTGTGACCGCGAAGCTGCAGTGGTTCAGCGACCAGCTCATGGCCGTCGAGCGGCTCAACGTCGACAACGACGAGGCCGTCTCGGCCGCATTCCGGGGAGGTCGACGATGAGTGACGTCATCACCGTCGACCATGTCGCCCTCTCCCATGCCGCCGGGGATCTCGCCCGGGCGGTGCAGGCCTCGCGGGAGCGCATCGACCAACTCGCCGGTGAGCTCGCCTCGCTGCACACTGACTGGTACGGCCAGGCCCAGCAGGCCTACTTCGAGGCCAAGGCGGTCTGGGAGACGGCGCAGCGACAGATGCAGCACGTGCTCGCCTCGCTGAGCAGCGGCGTCGTCGAGGCCAACCATGCCTATCAGGCCGCCGACGTGGCGGGGGCGAGGGCCTTCCGGTGAGCCTCGAGCCTGGATCCGTGGCGAGAGCACCTGCTCGCGACGGCGTCGCGCCGCGGATCCAGGCTGGGCAGGTGGTGCGGGTCAGCGTGGTCGCCGGCGCCCGCCGGGTCGACCTCGCCGTCCCGCCTGCCGTGCCGGTCGCCGAGCTGCTCCCGGGCCTCGCCAGCACGCTCGCCATGACGTCGTACGTCGGGCTGCGACTGGCCAGGCTCGACGGCTCGGTCCTCTCCGAGGACACCGGGCTGAGCGAGCAGGTGCCCGACGGATCGGTGCTGGTGCTTGCCGCCGAGTCGCCGGCGCCCGTCCACGACGATGTCGTCGAGGCGCTGGTCCCGGTCGTCGAGGCGGTCCCACCGTGGCTCTCTGATTGGACCGCGGCGGCCCGGCTCGCCGCCGTGGCGTTGCTGCTGGCGCTCGGCTGCGCCGGCCTCGCGCTCGCCGGGTCCCCGCGACCTGCGCTGGCGGCCGCGCTCGCCGGAGCGGCCGGGACCGTCGCGCTGGCACGTCGTACGCCGGCGGCGGCCGTCGTGATCGGCTGGGCGACCACCCTCTCGGCGGCGGTCGCCGGCTGGCTGCTCGCGCCGAGTCCGGCGTCCGGCTGGGCGAGCGCTGGCGGCGCGGCGCTGGCGGTAGGCGGAGTGCTGTTCGCCGTCCTCGACCGCGCCCGGCTCTGGCTGCTGCCACCGCTGATGGCGGCAGTTGTGACGATGGCGGTCGGCGGACTCCTGCCGCACGTGCCGGCGAGACCGACATTGGCAGCGCTGTTGGTGGTGGCCGCGGTGACGCCGGGTGGGCTGCCCCGGCTGCTGACGGCCGGGCTGGACCAGGAGGACGTTCCGGTCGACGTCGACCGGCTCGCCCGGGACGCCGCCCGGGCCCGCGAGCTGCTGCTCGTGCTGTCGGTCGGCGCCGGTCTCCTCGTCGTCGCGCTCGCTGCGGTCGCGCCCGCCGTCGGCGCAACGTGCGCGCTGCTGGTGGCGGTGCGGGTGCGCCATCACCGCGCTCGCGCCGAGATCCTGACCGCTCTGGCGACTGCGGCGCTCGCCACCGCGGTCGCTGCCGTCTCGGCGCTGCTCTGCTACCCCGGGTGGCGGCCGGCGGTCATCGGCGCGATCGTGCTGGCCGGCGTCCTACTGCTGGCCCCGCCGCTCCCCGAGCCGCGGCGCTCCTGGCTGCTCGCCCGCGCGGAGACGGGCTGCCTGGTCGCGCTGCCGCCGCTCCTGGTGTTGACGACCGGTGTCCTGGATCTGTTGCCGTGGATCCGCTGATCGAGGCTCGTACCGCCGCCCACCGGCGCCTCGCCGCCGCCTTCCTCGGCCGCCCCGAGGCGCCGAGCCCGGTCAGGCCACTGATCCTCGGTGGCCTGCTCGCCGTCGCCCTCGCGGCGGTCGAGATCGCCCGCGCCCTGTGGTGAGGGGATGCGGCGCCACCCTCCCCACGTCGCTGCTGGTAACGCCTGGCGTTGACCAGCTCCGGCTGCGTCTTCTTGGTCTTCGCCGTCGTCACCACACCACCACCGGGTCCGATCGGACGCCGCGCCAGCCATTCTCCGAGACGAGGGCGCAGGCCAAGATCTGGCGTACGGGCAGAGTCGAAACGGCCCCTGACCCGCGTCGCCGCAGTGTCAGAGGCCGTTTCCATCCGGCGGAGGTGTTGGGACGGTATTCCAACTTCCCGTTCACAGGGGTGGATGTGCGGTCCCTCCGTGGGCGCGCGATTCGGGATGCCCGTCTTGAGCCGTGGAAGACCCCGCAGCTGACAGGGGTGTCCCGCGTTCGCCAGGTGCTGCTCGGTCGTGAGGACGAGCTCAAAGCGGACTACCTCGCAGGTATGGGCTCCTCTTCCCTCGCGCGCAAGTACGGCGTCGCGGAGAACACCGTCCTCGCCTGGCTCAAGGCGCACGACGTCGAGATTCGTCCGCTCTCAAGCATCACGGCTCGGGATGTGGAGAAGATGGCAAAGCTGCGAGCAGAGGGCTGGACCTACCGCGCGATCGGCGGTGAGTTCGGAGTGACGCGTCAAGCCGTGGCGAAGCGGCTGCGGTCTGTGCGATGAGCCGAGAGGCCCCTGCCGATGTGTCGGCATTGCCGCATACGGTGCTGTCGTGGATCGACGGGTGAATGAGCGCCAGCTCGAAGTCCTGAAGTGGATCGCCGACGGCCGTCCGGAGGGCAGATGGCCGAAGGATGACTTCTCGTACAAGGTCAGCGCAGGAGCGCTCAAGAGCCGGGGCCTGATCACGGTCAAGGGGCACGCTGCGACCTGGACTGCCGAGATCACCGAGGCCGGCACCCACTACCTCGAGCACGGCACTTATCCCGATGGCATGGTGCGGCCACGCCGCGCGATGCGAGCGGGTGGGTCTGGCTCCTCCTCCAAAGCAGCGCCTCTGAACCTTGGCGACGGTGCCGCAGAGACCTTGACTCAAGCCAAGGATCTGATCCAGCGGCTGCAGGAGTCCGGAAAGGTCACGGTTGCGGATCCCGAGGACTCGACGCGCGCCCATTACCGCCGTCTGCTGCACGCCTGTCGCGTTCATCATCTGGTGCCGGCCGGGCACGAGCTTCGGTTCACAGGACGAAGCGCCGGCGACATCGTGATCGTGCTCAGCACCGGCTCGGCCGAGGAGACGTCAGATTGGGATCGAATCCGGACGACTGCACGAACGGTCACAACGAATATCGGCGCTCTTCGCAGTGCGCTGGAGAAGTCCTCGATTCTCGACCCGATCAGCACGGACCTTCGGCCCCGGGCCGTCGACTTGCTGCTTGACCTCGCCGAGCAGTTGCGCGTCCACGACCTCCGGCTCGGAGCCAACATCAAGCTCAAAACCCCGAAGCTATTCGTCCAGGTCGACACCCGCCGCAGAGACGTCAGCCTCACGGAGGTCCTCGATAGCGTCCCTCACCTCCCCACCCCGGCCGAACAGCGCGAGCTTCGGCCTGGATCGTGCCACCGGGGTGTGTCAGTTCGGGTCGATGCCGAGGGCGTGAAGGATCTCCTGCGCTTGCGGGGTGAGCGGGTCGTGGGCGAGGTGTTCGTGGCCGGCGATCTGCACGGTGATCTGC